>JAHJBW010000125.1 GCA_018813405.1 Candidatus Margulisiibacteriota bacterium
CCGTTCCTGACTGATGAAAAGATAATTTAACAAAACCCTCTTCATCATGATTTCTCAATAGATTATTTATATAGGTATTAAGAACTTTCTCCAAGCTTTACGGACTGGCAGGGATAAGGGTTGGCTACGGGGTCGCCCACCCCAGGACGATCAAATATCTTTCCATGACGAAAATGCCCTTCAATGTTAACCGGCTGGCCGAGGCCGGCGCGGTCGCGGCGCTTGACGACAGCAAGCATGTCGAACAAACGCTCAAGACCAATAAAGAAGGAAAAGCTTATCTTTATAAAGAGCTGGAAGCTCTTGGCATTGAATTCATTAAGACCGAGGCCAACTTTATTTTTGTGAACATCAAAAACAATGCCGACGACCTTTTCCTGAAGATGATGGGCGAGAAAATTATCATACGCCCCCTTACCTCTTTTGGTTTTCCGCAGGCCTTTCGAGTTTCTATCGGGACCATGGAGCAGAACAAGAAGTTCATCTCTGCCCTGAAGAAAGTGATATAATCAATACATGAAACGCACCCCGCTTTACGAACAGCACATAGCGCTTGGCGCCAAAATGGTGCCTTTTGCCGGATGGGAAATGCCTGTTTCCTACGGCAGTATAATCGATGAACACACAACGGTAAGGACCGCCGCCGGGCTTTTTGATATAGAGCACATGGGCCTGATAGATATCGCCGGCAAAGACGCCCTGGCGCTTATCCAGAAAGTTTCCACCAACGACGCCGCAAAGCTTGGCCCGTTCCAATGCGAATACTCGATCCTGTGCAACGAAAAAGGGGGCGTTATAGACGATATCCTTGTCTACCGCCTGAACAATGGCTACCGCATTGTGGCCAATGCCAGCAATACCGACAAAGTGCTGGCCTGGCTGAAGGAACAGGCAAAGCCCTTTAAGGCCGTGGCAATAGAGCACAACCATAAGCTGGGAATGATCTCCCTGCAGGGCCCATCGAGCGAAAGGATAGCCGCCGAACTCACCGGCCTTTTTCTGGGCGGCTTAAAAAAGAACCACTGCCTGCCGTGGGGAGAAATACAGATATCAAGGACTGGGTATACCGGGGGGGACGGCTTTGAATTTTTCGTCGGCCATGAAAAAGTGGTCGATCTGTGGAAGAAGATGCTGGGGATGGGGGTGCTGGCTTGCGGGCTGGGCGCGAGGGATACCTTGCGGCTTGAAGCAGGCCTGCCGCTTTACGGGCACGAATACGACGATGAGACCACGCCGCTTGATGTCGGCTACGGGTGGACGGTGAAGTTTGACAAGGGCGATTTCATCGGGAAAGAGGCCCTGCTCAAAGAAAAACAGAAAGGCGTAAAAAAGAAGCTGGTGGGCCTAAGGTTTGAAGATAAGGTTATCCCCCGCCATGGATGCAAGCTCTTTAACGATCAAGGGCATGAGATAGGCGTCGTGACGTCGGGAACCTTTTCCCCCACCCTTAAAGAGCCTATTGCCCTCGGGTTTGTACCGGCTGAGACATTAAATACCCTTTTGGTTGAAATAAGAGGGAAGAAATTCCCTGTTTCTGTCGGTCCAAAATCGTTCTTAAAAAATCCCCTCTAATATGCTATACTTTGCTTGATAGACATGAGCTTTGACATCACCAAAAAGATCTATTATTACGTAATTTGTCTCATAACCTTCTTCGTGATAATGTGGGGCGCCATTGATGCTGTTAGCTCCTCCTTTTCCCTGTATATGGTCAAATCACAGCAATCCATAGTGCCAGACAAAGGTGAAATACCTTTTGATCTATACTATCAGAACAAAATGTCACAGGACCGATTGTTTGACAGTGTTTCAAGGGTCGTTATTGCCAGCCTTTTCTTTGCATACGCAAAATGGCGGCTCAATAAGTTGGAGGGAAAAGCATGAAAATATCGGAAGAATTGAAATATACCAGTGAGCACGAATGGGCAAAGATAGACGGCAAGGCCGCCACCGTTGGGATAACGGACTACGCGCAGGACCAGCTGGGGGATGTGGTCTTTGTTGAATTGCCGGAAGTCGGCCAAATGCTAAAACAAAAGGATGAGTTTGGTGTGGTAGAGTCGGTCAAATCGGTTTCCAGCCTGTACGCCCCACTTTCCGGGAAGGTCACAGCTGTTAACGAGAAGCTTAAGGACAACCCCTCGATAATAAATAAAGACCCTTACGGCGAGGGATGGATAATCAAGCTTGAGCTCCCTGGCCTTGAAGAAGCAACACACTTGTTAAGCGCTGACCAGTACCTTAAAGCCCTCGGCTTATGAGCTACGTTCCCAACACCAAAAAGGACCAGCAAGAACTTCTTACGGCTATCGGCCTCTCGTCGCTGGAGGAGCTTTTCAGGGACATTCCAAGCGCATCACGATTAATCGCGCCCCTACAATTGCCCCCCCCTCTTTCAGAATTAGAACTAGAAAGAGAACTTGCATTAGGATCGACAAGGAACAAGTCGGACAATTCATTCTTGGGGGCAGGATGTTACAAACATTTTATCCCCTCGGTCGTAAAACACATCATCAGCCGTTCGGAGTTCTACACCGCCTACACGCCATACCAGGCTGAAATGAGCCAGGGGACGCTGCAGACGATCTTTGAGTACCAGACCATGGTATGCGAGCTTACGGGCATGGATATAGCCAACGCCAGCATGTATGACGGCGCTACGGCCCTGGCTGAAGCCGCCCTACTGGCCTGCCGGCAAACCAGACGCAAGGAAATCGTAGTTGATGAGGGCTTGCATCCGGAATACCTGAAGGTTTTGAAAACATACGCGGATGCCGGTGGCTTCGATACGTCCGCCTTCGGCGGACACTCAGCCACCGGGCAAGCAAGCCCATGCCGTCCAACCGACAAAACGGCCTGTCTGATAATCCAGCAACCAAATTTCTTCGGCAATATTATAGAGACAAGCGCCGCTTGTGAAAATATTCACAAGCAAGGCGGTCTTTTCATCGTCTGCGTGCCAGACATCGTCTCGCTGGGAGTATTGAAGGCGCCCGGCCAATATGGGGCAGATATAGCTGTCGGCGAAGGCCGTTCGCTTGGCACGCCTATGAGCTTTGGCGGCCCGGCGCTCGGGATATTTGCCGCGAAGAAGGAACTGCTCAGACAGGTTCCCGGCCGGATCGTCGGGCAAACGACCGACAAAGACGGCAAGCGCGGCTTTTGTTTAACTATGCAAACAAGGGAACAGCATATCAGGCGGGAGAAAGCGGGCTCTAATATTTGCAGTAACGAGGCCCTGTGCGCGTTGGCCGCGTGTGTTTACCTGTCGGCCATGGGAAAGCAGGGATTGCGTAAAGTTGCGGAGTTGTGTTTACAGAAAGCGCATTATTTAGCAGACAAAATTGAGCTTGTTGATCCGGATAAGCCCTTCTTCAGGGAGTTCGTGGTTAAAACCGACAAACCGGTCGGCCTGGACCTTTCGCGTTACTATCCAGACAGGAAAGGCCAGCGATTGATCTGTGTTTCGGAGTTGCACACCAAAAAGGATCTGGACAGGCTGGCAAAGCTATAGGTCGCTCCTGGAAAGCGGCTGATCGATAACAAGACCTTCCCCGCCTAAAACAACCTCTCCCCTGCCCTCAACGAGTATTTTTACTTTTTCAACCCCGGGGATGTCGGTAAAGGTGTAAACGATCTGCCCCACCAGCGCCTGGACATTGGCGGCGCCGCCGCCGTAGTCCTCGAGCGCCTGGTTAAAGTTAACATACACCGTGGAATCTTGCTTTTTAACCTCGATAATTCGGGCTCTTGTTGGCATGCCAGAGAAAATGCCTTTGTCCTTTTCTTCTTTACTAGGCCCGGACATTAGCTGTGCCGCCGCTTCCTGCACTTTCTCTTTTCCCGGATCGAGAGGTCTTCTCACAGGAAAGGGCTTATCACCCTTCAGGAAATACACCTGCAGGCCGCTGCTTTTCGTTGAACTATTGTTGAAGAAGTAAAAACCGGCACCCGCAACCATGAGCAGTACAACAATAAACAAAATGGTTAGAAAACGTTTTTTGTCTTTTTTCATTTCAACGCCTTTTGAAGAGCCTGCAAAGCGGGCAAACCCCTATCAACCCTGTCACTAACAGGCAGATGGCCAGGATTGTTATCAGCCATATTGCAACGACATTCTTTAAGGCGTAAATGGCCAGCCAGAACAATGCAAGGCCTGAAATAACTCTTATAGCTCTATGAACTCTGCCCATCTGCGGAGTGATCTTATCAGAGTCAAGATGATTTGGCGGCAGACCTGTTGGCGGGAGGTCTCCCTCAATATCTTCTTCAAGACCCTTCTTCTTTTTGTCCATCTCGTTCATTGAGTGGATATTAACATATAGGCCAGCTCAAAGCAAACAGGACTTGCCCTTATTTAACCTTTTTGCCTTCCGCCACGGCCTCTTCCTCGTCCGGCGTGATCACCCTGGCCAGGTCCACAATATTGTCGCCCTCATCAACCCGCTGAATCCTGACGCCTTTGGCATACCTGCCCTGCGTGGAGATCCCCGAAGCCTTCTGCCGGCTCATGGTCCCCTGCGCGGTAACAAAGAGAAGTTCATCTTCGGGCTCAACCATTTTCATCTGGGCCACATTATCGCCCTTGCGGAGTTTAATGGCTATATGCCCTTTGCCTCCGCGGTTCTGGCAGCCAAACTCCTTTATTTTCATCTTTTTGCCAAACCCGCCCAGTGAGATGGCCAGCAGATCGCCTTTTTCAGATATTATGTCCATGGTAACGACCTTGTCCTCTTTCCCAAGCCTGATCCCCCTGACCCCCGCGGCCGTCCTGCCCATGGGCCTGACATCGGTTTCTTTGAAGCGTATCATAAGGCCTGAAGCGGTGCCCAGTATGACCTCTTGCTTGCCGTTTGTCTCCTTGACCCAGCCCAGCTCATCGTTTTCTTTAAGGCCAATGGCAATTATGCCCGACCTTCTTATGTTGGCAAAGTCCTTGAGGGAGACTTTTTTGACAAGCCCTCTTCCGGTGCCCATCAACAAAAAGGTCTTGGCGTCGAACGACTCCACCGGAACGGCCGCCGTTACAGACTCGCCCTGCCCTACCTGCAGGACATTGGCAATGCTCTGTCCCTTGCCGGCCCTTGACGCTTCCGGAAGTTCGAAGACCTTGACCTTGTATACCCTTCCCTTGTTTGTAAAGAAGAGTATGTAGGTGTGCGTCGAGGCGACAAAGAGATTGTCTATTTGGTCTTCGGGCCTGGTGGTCATGCCCGTTACACCCCGGCCCCCGCGCAGCTGCGACCTGAAGGCCGTGACCGGCATGCGTTTTATGTACCCGCCCCTGGTTATGAGGATGGCTACTTCTTCCTCAGGGATAAGTTCTTCAATATTGATATCCTCGGCCGCGGCAACTATCTTGGTGCGGCGCGGGTCGCCGTATTTTTCTTTCATTTCGGCAAGCTCCGCTTTGATGATCTTTAAGACCTCTTTGCGGTCGGCCAAAATTTTCTTAAGCTCCGCGATCCTTTTCATCAGTGCCTTGTATTCTTCTTCGATCTTGTTGGCCTCGAGCTGTGTCAGCTTTTGCAGGCGCATATCCAGAATGGCCTGTGCCTGAATCTGCGAAAGCTTGAACTTTTTCATCAGCCCCTCGCGCGCCTCGTCAACGGTCTTGGATTTTTTGATGAGCTTGATGATCTCGTCAATGTTAGCCAGGGCAATGCGCAGCCCTTCCAATATGTGCGCCTGTTCTTCGGCCTTGCGCAATTCGTATTTGGTGCGGCGAACCACGACCTCTTCGCGGTGCTTCAAATATTCTTCCAGCATTTGCTTAACGTTAAGCAGCCGCGGGGCCCCGTTCACCAAAGCCACCATGTTGACGCCAAAGGTTGCCTGCATATTTGTTTTTTTGTAAAGTTGGTTGAGCACAACTTCGTGGTTGACGTCTTTTTTGGTCTCTATGTAGATTCGCATGCCCTTTTTATCGGACTCATCACGCAGGTCGGCGATACCCACCAATTTTTTTTCTTTTACCAGGTCAGCGATGTTTGATATCATCTCGGCCTTGTTTACCTGGTAAGGGATTTCGTTGACTATGATGGCTTCCTTGCCGCCCTTCATCTCTTCTATTTCCACCTTGGCCCGCATGGTTACTATGCCGCGGCCGGTCAGGAAAGCGTCGCGTATCCCCTGCTTGCCGCAAATAAGGCCTCCGGTCGGAAAGTCGGGGCCTTTGATGTATTGCATCAAATCGGTTATGTCCATTTCAGGGTTCTCTATAAGCGCTATGGCCCCATCCACCACCTCGCCAAGGTTGTGGGGCGGTATGTTGGTGGCCAGTCCCACGGCAATACCTGAAGATCCGTTGATAAAAAGGTTGGGGATCTTGGCAGGCAGTACCAGCGGTTCGTCCAGGGATTCGTCAAAGTTGGGGCCAAAATCGACGGTTTCTTTTTCAAGATCGCCCAACAGCTCCATGGCCATTCTGGTGAGGCGGGTCTCGGTATATCGCATGGCCGCCGCGGAGTCGCCGTCAACCGAGCCGAAGTTGCCCTGGCCGTCGACCAGCATATAACGCAGGGAAAAATCCTGCGCCATGCGCACCATGGAATCGTATACGGCTGAATCGCCGTGAGGATGGTATTTGCCGAGCACTTCACCGACCACCCTGGCGGATTTTTTGTATGGCTTGCCAGCCTGCAGACCTATCTCATCCATGGCATAAAGGATGCGGCGATGGACAGGTTTTAGTCCGTCCCTTACATCGGGCAGGGCCCTGCCAACTATGACGCTCATAGCATAGTCGATGTAGGAATTCTTCATTTCCGTTTCTATGGGCGCGGCGATAACCGTGGCCTTCATTTCGTGCTGGACTTCTTTTTCTTCTTTTGGTTTTTTTGCCATCATATGTCTAACCTCTTAACATCTTTGGCGTGTTTTTGTATGAAGTCGCGTCTGGGCTCGACATCTGTCCCCATGAGCACTTTAAAAATGTCGTCCGCGCCCTCGGCATCATCAAGCGTTACCTGCAGCAGAGTCCTGGTCTTGGGGTCCATGGTGGTTTCCCACAATTGGTCCGGGTTCATTTCTCCCAGGCCTTTGTACCTTTGAATATGGGCGCCGTCCTTGCCAAGTTTTTTCTGCAGGTCCTCAAGCTCCTTGTCGTTGTATACATAGTAGCTGGCCTTTCCTTTGCGCAGCTGGTAGAGCGGCGGCTGAGCAATATATACGTTGCCGTTTTCGATAAGTTCCCTGGCATAGCGGTAGAAAAACGTCAAAAGCAAAGTGCGTATATGCAGTCCGTCCACATCGGCGTCGGTCATAAGAATGACCTTGTGATAATTCAGCTTCTTGATAAGCTCCTCGATATCAAGTTCTTCCTCGGAGTCGTTGGCCGTTCCTCCCTTTAGTCCGGTGATCACTCCCGGCCCAATGGCCGTGATCATGGTTCGAATTTCGTTGTTGGCCAATATCTTGTCCAGGCGGGCCTTTTCTACGTTCAATATCTTTCCCTTCAGCGGAAGGATGGCCTGAAAACGCCTGTCCCTGCCCTGCTTGGCGCTGTTATGAACAAAAACTCCACAGGCTAAGGCAAAGTTGTGGGTATTTGGGATCTCTATGTCATAAACGTCTTCCTTAATATCGACTTTCTCGACCCGTTTAACTTTATGATTATAATTTTTGACAGCTTCGAGAAGCCTGTCTTGATCGTTGTCAAAAAATCTTGAGAGCATTGTTTCTAATTTCAAAAGGTTTTTATTGGGTTTGTCTAATTTGCGTCTTTCTTCATTATAACAGGCAATATCACCATGCCTATCAAAAACTCTTCGTAAAAACATCATTGTATTCTTGAGATATGTTTGATCGTAGGCTTTCTTCCTTTTCCTCCTGCTGCATTTTTCTTTCGTCTCTTTTGTGTGGAGCGTCCTTCCTGCCTGATCACGATGAATTTGAAGGTGATCTTCCGCAGACAACCGTACGATATTTTCAGGGCTATTATTCACTTTATTAAAATCTTTATGGTGTTTGTGACAGCCATCTTCTTCGGTATATTGGCCGTTTTCCAAATTATATTTATCTGCTAATACGTGAGTAAAGATCCATTTATGCGTTTTGGGGTTCAAAACCATTTCATATCCTTCAATAGTGATGCGCCCTTCAATTTTTGAGCTTTTTTTCCTCATCGGCATCAGTGAAGTACCTGCGATCAATTGACGCGCCTCAACGTAGCCGCCATCCCTCAACATGAATTTATGGTCGGGGGTGCAAACAACTTCCTCTCCACTGTCAAGGATGATTTTGACGACCTCTGCCGCTTTTTTGGTGATCCTTGGATGCATTATCTCTTCAATACCAATTGAACCATCATCTTTAATTGTATAGCAAAAATTTGTCTTTCCCTGTTTATGCTCATTAACTAATTCCTTAAAGCTCAAAGCCCTGCCATCCGCCAATGCGACCTTTGTGTCTCCAGTAAAACAGCCGCCCGCGGAGTCGCCTTCCACCAGGAACAGTTCGCATTTTGCCGCGGAAGTTTCGGAGCAGTCCGCCAGCTTGCCGGGCAGCATGGCAGTATCAAGGGCTGATTTTTTCCGCTCAAGCTCCTGTGCTTTTCTGGCCGCGGCCCTGACACGGTAGGCGATGATGGACTTTTCAACAATTGCTTTACCCGCGGCTGGATTTTTATCAAGGTAGTCCCCCAGCCCATCCATCACGATAGAATCTACAACTCCCTTGACTTCGCCGTTCCCCAGCTTGGTCTTGGTCTGTCCTTCGAACTGAGGGTTTGGCACCCTGAGGTTTATGACGGCTGTCAGGCCTTCGCGGACATCTTCTCCCGCCAGAGCTTCGTTCTCTTTTAAAATATTGTTCTTGTGGCCGTAATTATTGATGACTCGGGTAAGCGCGGATTTAAAACCGACAAGATGCGTTCCTCCTTCTCGGGTGCGGATACAATTTACATAAGAAAAAATATTTTCGTCATAATAATCCTTGCAATGCTGCAAAGCCACCTCGACCGAAACGTCCTCTTTTTCCCCCGCGAAAGTGGCGACCGGCTGATATAGTTCGTCTTTTTTATTGTTGAGATTTTTTACGAACTCGGCAATGCCGCCTTCATATTCAAAGGTTTCGGCAATTTTTTCCTGCTCCCTTTCGTCGATCAAAACTATCTTCAGGCCCTTGTTAAGGAAAGCCAGTTCCTGCAGTCTGTGTTTTACGGTTGAATATTCATAGACCGTCTCTGTAAATATCTCGGGGTCTGCCATAAAGGTGACCTTGGTCCCTGTTTCTTTCGCCTTAAAAGACACGACATTCGCCTTGCGCGGCTTTCCCCTGTCAAACCCCTGCACATATTTCTTGCCGTCCCTTTTTACCTCGACCTCCATCCACTCGGACAGTGCGTTGACGCACGAAACGCCAACGCCGTGCAGACCGCCCGAAACCTTGTAGCCGCCGGTACCAAACTTGCCGCCGGCATGCAGGGTGGTCAAAACAACTTCAACGGCGGGCTTTTTGGCATCTTTGTGCATGTCTATCGGAATGCCGCGGCCGTCGTCCTCCACAGAGACCGAATTATCTTTGTGTATTGTCACGCCGATTATTTTGCAATACCCGGCCAGTGCTTCGTCAACACTGTTGTCGACCACTTCGTAAATGAGATGATGTAAGCCTGATTTGCCTGTAGAGCCAATGTACATGGCGGGTCTTTTCCTTACCGCCTCTATGCCTCCCAGTATTTTGATGTTGGAAGCATCATACTGATGCCCTTGCGCTTCCTGAGTTGTCATCTTGTTCAGTCTCCTTTTACTTTGAAACGAATATCGCTTAATACTTTGCTTCCATGTAAAGCATTTATCTTGTCAACTATCTCAAACCTTATATAAGTCAGCTCTTGTGACCAGACAGGGCTGTCAACCTCAACGCTCAAGACGCCTTTTTCTATTTTTATCGCCTCGGTGTGTTTGCTTATCTCACCCTCAACGCATTTTTCCCAAAAAGACAGAACCCTGCATAATTTTATGATGTTATTATCAGAACATCGGTCAAACACCCTGGAGATTGGGTCCGTCACGCGGTCGCGACCTCCTGAGTCCTGATCGGCATGACTATATAAACATAGTCATCCTCCCCAACAGGCATGATCAATCCCGGGTCCAGGGGCCCGCCAACATCAAAGCTAACTTTTTCGTTGTTGATCGCCTTTAAGGAATCTATGAGCAGTCTGACATTAAAAGCGATTTGAGCCTTTGACTTTCCTTTGACCTCTACCTCTATGACCTCGTCCACCGATCCCACGTCCGGGGCCTGGGCCATTATGTGCAGGCCGTCTACTTTCAGCTCCAGCCTGACTATGTTGGCGCTCTGTGAAGCTATGACAGAGCATCTTTCCGCCGCTTCAAGCAGGGATTTTCTGTCCATTACGAGCTTGTTGCCAAGATTCTTTGGTATTACCCTCTTGTAATCCGGGAACTGCCCTTGAATTAGCCGTGAAACAAGATAATAATCTTTGTACCTGAAGGCAACCTGGTCCTTTGACGCCAATATCATTACGGCCTCGCCGCCCTCCGAGGCAATGACCCTGGACAGCTCCTGGAGTGCTTTGCTGGGTATAATAACGGAAAACTCCTGGTCTACACCATTCACTACCGCTCCCCTTTTGGCCAGGCGATATCCGTCCGTTGCTACAAGCTTGACATTTGACCCCTCACCGGCAGAACTGCCCACCTCTAGAAGCGCCCCGTTGAGGACATACTTTTCTTCCGAACCAGAAGCCGCGAATAAGGTCTGTGAAAGCATGGAAGAAAATAATCCCGCCCCGATAGAAAAGGAATATGATTCTTTTATTTTGGAAAGTTGCGGGAATTCATCAGAAGGAAGGCCGTGGATGTTGAAGTTGGATTTTTTGTACTTAATATTGATGAGCCCGCGCTCTTTTACTGTAAAAGTGACATCTCCGGAAGGAAGTTTGGAAACAATGCCGCCCAGCGTTTTGGCTGGTACCAAAATTGACCCTTCGCTGTTGACCCTGGCAGAAAGCATAAGCTCAATGCCAATTTCAAGATTATTTGCAGATAGTTTCAGGCCGCTCTTTTTTGCTTCGAACAGAATGTTGCCGATAATAGGCAATGTGCTCCTGGTGGAAACTATTCTTTCCACCATCTGTACTCCCCTGGCCAGGTCTTCCTTTGAACATATAAATTCCATACTTATCCACTCCCCTAATTGTCTTATCTTCTCTATTTATATATATAAATAGTAATAGTAATAGCTGTGGAAATCTGTATAAATCATCTTTTTAATATATTATACCTAATTTTTTTCCACATATCATAACAATCCTATTTTATTTTGTTGATAAATAAAATTTTATCAACAGCAATCCACAGCTTATCAATAGTTTATCAACACGATTCCCTTCGGAAATGTCCCTCCTGTGTCGGGACACTCAGGGACCAAGCCACACTATTTTTTCAGCTCGGCTATTTTCTTCCTTATGTTCTTAACAGCTTCATCTATGGATGAATTGCTCTTCAGGCTTGTCTTTACTTTGTCACAAGCATGCATTACGGTCGTATGGTCTCGTCCTCCGAATTCCTCCCCTATTTTAGGCAGAGAGAACTCTGTCATCTCCCTGGCAAAATACATGGCAACCTGTCTGGCCGTGGCTATCTCTTTTGTCCTGATCTTGGCAGACATATCGTCGATCTTTACGCTGTAATACTCTGCCGTTATCCTTTTTATATCGTCAATAGTGATAGAAGCTCCCCTGGATGAATTTACCAGGTCCTTGAGAACATTTTCAACCAGCGAGATGGTTATATCACTGCCCGAAAGGGAAGCAAAGGCGACCACCCTGATCAGCGCGCCTTCCAGCTCCCTGATATTTGAAGCGACCTTTGAAGCTATGAAAGTAAGCACTTCGGTAGGAACAGAAAGCTCCACTGTCTCGGCTTTTTTTCTGAGAATGGCAATACGGGTCTCAAAGTCCGGCGGCTGAATATCTGCTATCAGCCCCCATTCAAAGCGGGAGCGAAGCCTTTCTTCAAGCGTAGGGATATCTTTGGGGGGCCTATCCGAAGTAAGGACTATTTGTTTGTTTGATTCATGGAGCGCGTTGAACGTATGGAAGAATTCTTCCTGCGTTCTTTCTTTTCCGGCCAGGAATTGGATGTCGTCGACCATAAGGACATCGATGTTCCGGTACTTTTCGCGGAACTCCTTGGTCTTATCGTCGCGAATGGAGTTGATAAGTTCGTTGGTGAAGACCTCTGATGATATATACAGGACCTTTGAGGTCGGCCTGGTCTTGAGGACCGAGTGTCCAATGGCCTGCATCAGGTGGGTTTTTCCCAGCCCCCCCCCGCCATACAGGAACAGAGGATTGTAAGCGGCCCCAGGAGCTTCGGCCACTGCCAGCGCCGCGGCATGGGCAAATCGATTGCCATGGCCTATTACAAACGAGTCAAATGTATATCTTGGGTTCAAAAGCGTGAGCTGGATATTTCTGGAAAGATTGTCCTGAAAGGTTTTTGAGGTTTCCTGCGGCCCTGAGCCATCCTGTACAGGTGTTTCCAGTTGGGGAGTGTCGAACAGATCCCTAGGGCCAACAGCGAATTCAAGCTTGCTGATCCCCTCTCCCATTGAGCTTATTTCTTCTTCCAGCAAGGTTATGCAATGTTTGGAAAGCCACTCTTTAATAACTTCGTGTGGTACCGCCACCTCAAGCTTGCCTTCTTTAAGGGTGACCGGTTTTGTTGATGAGATCAGGGTTTCGAATATAGGTTTGTTCAGGCTTTTTTCAACGGACGACAGGAGCTTTCCCCAAACACGGTTAATATCAAGTTCTTCAGGCATCATTTCTCCATTCCGTTTGAGCTCGAATTCCCCAGAGAAACCCGGATTGTTAACAAATTATCCACAGAAAGGACCATTTATCAACAGGCTTGTCCACAGAAGCAAGCACCATCAGGCACCAACAAGAAAACCTTACAGGTTAGTTATTTTATCAGATAACAGGGTAAATTGCAAGAATATCACATTCCTTGAAATCTTGATTTTTTAGTAGATACTGTTCTGCTTTAATGTGGGAATAAATTGACAAATGTCATCCTAAAATATATAATTTAAGTGTAGTCATAGGAGTTATAATAAAGTGAAAAGAACCTATCAACCGCATGTGAAGAGAAAAAAAAGAACCCATGGTTTTCTTGTCAGGAAAAGCACCAAGGGCGGAAGAAGAGTTTTGGCGTCGCGCAGAAAGAAAGGCCGCAGGAGATTGGCTGTTTGATATCCCTGAACACCGATCGGGATTTCAGAAGAGTATTTGATAAAGGCCGAAGGATAGCGGGCAAGCATGTCTTGGTATTCGCGACACCAAACGCGCTAAGCGAAATAAGGGTCGGCATTATTTGCAGCAAAAAGCTTTCCAAGAAGGCTGTCGAAAGAAACAAGATCCGCAGAAGGATCAAAGCCGTTCTTTCTAGGCTGGAATTGTCTGGCCAGGGATTTGATCTGATCATATTGCCAAAATTTGTGTGGGCAAAAGGAAAATTTGACGAACTAGCCAGCACATTAAACAATTGTTTATCAAGGGCGGGAATTTGTTAAGTAAACTTTTAATCTCTTTTATCCGGTTTTATCAGAAAAACTTATCACCAATTATCCACAGGGGCGCTTTTTCTGGATGCAGGTATTCGCCTACCTGTTCTGAGTATGCTATCCAGGCCGTCAATAAATTTGGCTTAATAAAGGGAATTTTTTTGAGCTGTTGGCGAGTGATGCGTTGTCATCCGTTTGCAAAGGGCGGATTTGATCCTGTTCCAGGGCTTAATTACAAGGAGGTAATTTAATGAGCTTTTTGTCCGACATCATGTTGAAAGCCTTAAACTTTTTTTACTCTTTTTCAGGCAACTATTCTCTAGCCATAATTTTTCTCACTATAGCAATAAATTTGGCCCTCTATCCTCTTACCCTGCAGTCTATTGTGCAAATGTCTGCCATGCAAAGGATTCAGCCTAAGATGAAGGATCTCCAGGAAAAGTACAAGGATGACCCGAAAACACTTCAGCAGGAAATGATGGGCATGTATAAGGCTGAGAAAGTCAATCCTTTTGGTGGTTGCCTGCCAATGTTGTTAAAAATCCCTTTTTTTATAGCATTTTTTTGGGTGCTTCAGGGCAAGGAGTTTCAGGCTATTCTCACCCAGCCAGGCATTCAGTCGTCTTTTCTGTGGATAAGTAATTTGGCAAAACCTGATCCGATATATATTATGCCTGGGCTGGTTGCAATTTCTACTTTTCTATCGCAGAAGACCATGCCCAATATGTCTGCCGACAACAGCCAGATGAAGGGCATGACATACTTTATGCCGCTTTTTATTGCTATTATAAGCATTAGTTTTGCTGCCGGGGTCCAGATCTACTGGGTTGTATCTAATCTAATAACAATGGCTCAGCAGGTTTATGTCACCAGGAAAAAGGCTGTTTAAATTTAATTAGGAGGGGTCTCTGATGAAAAAGGTTACATTCAAAGGAAAAAATATCGAAGAAGCTACAAAAGGCGCTCTTGAGGTGCTTGGCCTGGGCGAGGACAAGGTCAATGTAAAGGTGCTCAAAGAGGGCAAGCCCGGCATGCTCGGCATGATAGGTGGGGAGGAGGCGGAGGTCGAGGTCTCTGAGAAAATGGAAGTGGCTGATCTTGCGCGGCAGATGCTACAGGAGATCCTTGATCGCATGGGAATGCTGGCTATTGCCGAGATATCCGAAGATTCTGAAGAGGGAGTGGTTGTTAACATAAAAGGGGAGGACATGGGTAGAATAATCGGCAAAGAAGGCGCGATGCTAAAGTCTCTACAGACACTGCTTTCGATCATGGTTGCGCGGGGGACCGGCAGCAAGCAGCATGTTTCTGTTGATGCCGGCGGTTATCGTGAAAAGCACAGTAGTGCCCTAAACAGGCTTGCGAGGGATGCCGCTAACGATGTGGTCCAGACAGGGCAGGAAAAGGTTCTTCCCCCAATGAACGCTCACGACAGAAGGATCATTCACATGGCGCTTAAGGACAATTCCAAAGTCGAGACCCACAGCCGGGGAGATGGAAGAGACAGGCGTCTTGTAATCGGCCCCAAGTGATCCAATGGGCGAGACTATTGCAGCAATCTCAACCCCATTTGGCGATGGCGGGATCGGGCTTTTAAGGCTGAGCGGGCCCGACTCCCTTTCGATCGCTTCCCGGGTCATTCAAAATGTTTCACGTGAAACATCCTCGCACAAGGTGATGCATGGCTGGATATACGATGACAATATCCCTATTGACGAAGTCTTGTACTACTATTTAAAGGAGCCCCACAGCTACACAGGAGAAGACATGGTGGAAATATCATGCCATGGCAATCCTGTCATTTTGCAAAAAATCCTCTCGCTCTTGCTTGGCGCGGGGGCCAGGCTGGCGGGCAGGGGAGAATTCACAAAAAAGGCCTTTCTTAACGGAAAAATAGACCTTATTCAGGCTGAGTCTGTTGTCGATATTATCAGGGCGCGGTCCGTGCTTCTGGGCGAGCTTGCGGTAGGCAATTTGTCGGGGAGGCTTTCTGGAGAGATCGGTGGACTTAGAGCGGAATTGTTAGATTTGCTTGCGGGCATAGAGGCATCTATTGATTTTCCTGAAGACCTTGAAAGACTTTCCGAGGAAAAGCTGGTTATGGCTCTTTCTGGAGCTGTTGACCGCGTTGACGTGCTTCTTGCTGGGGCGCATGGCGGCAGGCTCTTAAGGTCCGGCGTGCGTGTCGCGATAATTGGCAAGCCAAATGTCGGAAAGTCAAGCCTGCTCAACGCCTTGTTGGGTGAGGAGCGCGCGATCGTTGATTCAAAGCCAGGAACAACTCGTGATACGATAGAGGAAAGCTTTGATGTTGGCGGGATCTGCGCAACCGTCATTGATTCCGCCGGGATCAGGGATGTCTCCGATTTTGTGGAGGGCAGGGGGGTTGAGCGGGCAAGGCGCGAATGGCAGTCGGCGGATTATGTTCTCCTTGTCCTGGATTCGTCGGCCAAGCTTGATGATATGGACATAAGGCTTTTGGGTTGTTCTGATCCTGAAAGAACGCTATTGGTATTGAATAAGCAGGACTTGTTCTCGATGATTGGCGAAAACGAGCTCCCTCACGGCGTTCCGCTTGTTTGGGTGTCTGCCAGGCACAAAAGCGGCCTGAGCGACCTGCAGAGGGCCCTGTACAAGCTTATGATGGGGGGCAGGCCTCTCTTCAAAGAAACGATCCTCATTAACTCTCGGCATGAAGGGTGTTTGCTGGAAGCGAAATCCTCATTGATTAAATCTCTTGAATCAGCTAAAATGGGCGCTGAGCTTGATTGTGTTGCTATTGACCTGCGCGCCGCCGTAACCACGCTTGGAGAGATCTCGGGCGCCGCGGTTGGGAAAGAGGTCCTTGACAGGATATTTGATTCGTTCTGTGTTGGCAAATAGTTTCTTGATAATATGTGGATAACTCTGTGGATAACCAATTTAAAAGGAGCACAATAATATGGGCGAAACTATAAATGGAAAAGCTATTGCTCAACAGATGCGTGATGAGCTAAAGATTCGTGTTGAGCGTATAAAAATGAATAGAGGCATTATTCCCAAGCTGGTTGCTGTTTTGGTGGGGGAGGATCCTGCTTCTCAGATATATGTGCGCAACAAGGAGAGGGCTGCTGCAGAGATTGGCATGATCGGCGAGGTTGTCCGATTTACTGCGTCAGCAAGCGAAAAAGATGTGCTGGCTGTGATCAAGGGCCTTAATGCGGATTCTTCAGTTCATGGCTTCATCGTTCAGCTGCCTATGCCCAAGGGAATGGATGAGAAAAAGATCTTGAAAGCTATCTCTCCCCAGAAGGATGTGGACGGAATGGGGATAGAGAATCTTGGCCGCTTATTGAAAGGCGAATCGCCCTATTTTCTTTCATGCACACCTTCGGGAATTATGCGCCTTATCTTATCCACAGGCTTTGATATTCAAGGGAAAGAAGCGGTTGTTGTGGGAAGAAGCAATATTGTTGGAAAGCCTGTGGCTTTGATGCTCCTGGAAAAGAACGCCACCGTCACTGTTTGCCATTCCAGGACGACCGATCTTGCCTCGGTTGTCAGGCGTGGTGATGTTGTGGTTGCGGCTGTTGGTAAGGCTGGGCTGATCAAGGGCGACTGGATCAAGCCGGGGGCTGTTGTTATAGATGTTGGCATGAACCGCATTGATGGCAAATTGTATGGTGATGTTGATTATGCTGGGGCAAAGGAGCGAGCAAGCTATATTACTCCGGTCCCTGGAGGGGTAGGGCCAATTACGATAGCCATGCTGCTTCAGAACACGGTGATAGCCGCTGAGAGAGCCTAGGAATGTTTCACCATGTTTCAAAGTTGCGTGATTTTGGATTGGGGTAGAAAATATGTAGGGCATGGGTTTATCCCATGCCGGAGATAGTTTAGCTTCACTTTTTCTGACAATGCGATCATGAAAGCTTCCCTGCCATAATTTACCCAAAAATCCAAACCCCCACGACAATTTTGTGATTAAACTTTTAAAAGCGCCCATAAAACTAGAAACTGATATTTTTTGCTTTGAGGGAGCCAATAATATGTATAAATGCTTGGACATAAGGCCATAAACAAAGATTTTAAATCCCATCCTATCCTTCTCTGTTTTAAGGCATTCAATAATAGAGAAGTTTAATTTTGGATCGACAAAAAGGGGTTTTTTATCTCTGGCGCAGGCAGTGACAAATTAATGGCAAGGTACAAGACCTTGCCCTACAGATTCATTTTAAAGCCATCACGCAACCTTGAAACGACCTCGAATGTTTCACGCCCGCCTTGCAGGACATCCGCAGAAAATGTTTCACGTGAAACATTTGGCGAGGCAGGTGAAACATTGTTGGGCTATTTGCCAAATATGCGCAGTACGTCGTTAAGGGTTACTAGCACAAGCAGTCCCAGAAAGACGACCAACCCCCATTGATGGATCTTATTCTCGGCCTCCTGTTTGACGGGCTTGCCGCGCAGTTTTTCTATTATCACAAAAACTATTCTTCCTCCGTCCAGAGCGGGTAGGGGGAGCAGGTTGATCACGCCTATATTGACGCTTAAAAATGCAAAGAAATGCAGAAAATTAACAAAGCCTGATTGCGCGTATTTGCCCGTTATCTGGGCGATACCGACCGGTCCGGCCAGGTTGCGCACCGATATCGCGCCGGTTATTAGTTTCCAAAGGATGATGAACATAAGCAAGACCATGGAGATGGTCTGCTGGACCCCATAATAGAGCGCTGTTAGCGGGTTGACCTTTACATAGAGTGGCTTGGGCGTAAAGCCGACCAGCGCCACTTTTAGCTTGTCGTCATAGCGGGGAGTGGCCTTTACTTTCAATGATTTGCCGGCCCTTTCAATGGTCAGGGTCAGCTCCTGGTCCGGGCTGTTGTGGATCTTCTCTATTGCGTCGTTCATGGCCATTTGTTGGCCGTTTATGGCTGTCAGCCTATCTCCCGGTTGAAGGCCGGCTGATTCAGCCGCGGACCCCTTTACGATGGTCTCTATCTCATTTGAGGTTTCTTTGGGAACCCCCACGAACAGAAAGATCAGGGTTAATACCACAAAAGCGGATAAAATGTTCATAAAAGCCCCGGAAAAGCACACTAAAAATTTGTCCCAGGGCCTTTTGTTGTAGAACTTCTTGTCTTCGGGGCAGGCGGCCTCTTCTTCGTCTGCTCCCTCTCCCATGCCAGCGACCTTTACGTAGGCGAGAATTGGGATGAGATTTACGGAAAAGGTGGTTTCGCCCTTTTTAACGCTGAACAGTTTCGGTCCAAAGCCGATGCCAAAGTCAAACACGCGGATGCCGGCCCTTTTTGCCGCAAAATAATGGCCCCCTTCGTGAAGCAGCGCGACGATCGTAAAAACTATTATGAAAGTGATGGCGCTTATTAAAAATGTCATATCTTGCGTTTAACCTCCTGTAATATCCCGATCAGCCTGGCGCCGTCCTCTCCGGCAGTCTTTGGCGGCCGCTTATTTCTTATAGCCAAAAGAAAGTCCTTGAGCTCCATATGAAGCTGGTTGGCTGGCTCGATCTCGATGTGTTGTTTTTCGTTGATGTTTTCAAAGCTTCTGACAAAAAGTTTTTTGTTTAGAAGATCGATCTCAACGATGGCGTTGTTGGTGGTGACGGTAAGCTTTCTTTCTTTTGTGTCATGAACCCTGTTGGCCAATATCTTGGCTATGGTGCCGGACTTAAAATATAATGTCGCGCGGGCCTTGTCGAATTTTTCGGTCGCGATCCTTTCGGCGGTCGCCTTGACCGATTCAAGGGGGGAGGCCGCCAGAAAATTGGCCAGGTCCAGGTCGTGGACCATTACATCTTCTATGACGTCCGCGTCAGTGATGCGCTGGGGCAGGGGGCTTTGACGGCTGGCTTTTATGCCTATTATGACATCTTTTTTTAGAATGCCCTGGGCTTTCATAAGGGCTGGATTGAAGCGCTCTATCATCCCGACCGCCAGGACTATCTTCTTGGATCTTGCTAGCGCTACAAGGCTTTGGGCGTCTTCCTCCGTTGTGGCAAGGGGCTTTTCCACCAGGGTATGCCGTCCGGCTTCGAGGCATGTTTTTGCCATCTCAAGATGTGTGGAAGTGGGGGAACAAACCGAAAGCGCTTCGCACTGGGCGATCAGCTCTTCCGGGGTACGGTAGGAAATAGTTTGGTACTTTTCGGCGACCTCTTGGGCGCGCTTTTCATCGCGGTCGTATATGCCTATCAACTTGGCTTCTTTTAGGTCGGCGTAGTTTTGGGCGTGATATCCTCCCATTACCCCGACGCCGATAACCCCGACTCTAACTTTTTTCATTTTTTAAAAAATTCTTTTATGGCGGATGCGGTCTCTTCTATTTCGCCGTCAGTTAATTCTGGAAATATTGGCAGAGCCAAAACTTCATCCTGGGCTTTTTCGGCGTTGGGGAGATCCCCCTTTTTGTGTCCCAGGTATTCAAATGCCTTTTGCAGGTGCAGGCTAAGCGGATAATAGACCATGCAGCCGATCTTTTTCTCCTGCAGATATCCAAAGAGCTTGTCGCGATCTTTAACTTTGATTACAAACTGGTTGTAGGTATGCTTGCCGCTGGGATCCTCGTATGGCAGGGCAATGCCGTCCGCGCCTTTAAGCAGTGATCGATATTTATTGGCGTTATTTCTTCTTTTCTCTGCCCACCCATCGAGCATGTTAAGCCGTGGCCGCAAAACCCCGGCCTGCAAGGCATCCAGCCGGCTGTTGTAGCCGATCAGGTCGTGATGGTAGGTCTTTGTCGTTCCGTGGTTGCGCAGTATTTTTAACTGTTTGGCGATATTTTCGTCATTTGTCGTTACAGCCCCGCCGTCTCCAAAACAGCCCAGGTTCTTGGTGGGGAAGAAAGAGAAGGCGCCAAGCCCAAAAGAACCGACCTTTTTGCCTGCCCATTCTGCCCCGGTCGCCTGCGCGCAGTCCTCAATAAGGGCCAAATTATACGTTTTTGTAGTTTCTACAATTTTGTCCATTCGGCAGGCCTGGCCGTAGATGTGAACCGGAAGGATGGCTTTTGTTTTTTTTGTGATCTTTTTTTCAACCGCCGTGGGGTCCAGGTTGAAGGTCCGCGGATCAATGTCGGCAAAGACCGGCTTTGCTCCTATGTAATTGATCGCTTCGGCTGTCGCAACAAAAGTGAAGGGTGATGTGACGATCTCGTCTCCTGCTTTTATGCCTGCGGCGAGCAGGGCCAGCAAGAGCGCGTCGGTGCCCGATGCGACCCCGACCGCGTATCTTGTGCCGCAGTAGGCGGCGAATTCAGCTTCAAAGGCCTCTACCTGCGGCCCAAGGATGAAAGCCCCGCTGTCCATTGTGGCCTCAAGGCCCCGCAGCAGCTCTGCTTTTTGCGTGGAGATCTGTCGTTTGATATCAAAAAAGGGTACTGGCATTTAATAGTAATATTATATCATATGTACGTAATTATTAAAGTGAATTGGCCTTTCTTTCTTGGCTTACAAATGGTTGACAATTTCAGATAGCTAGCTTGACAATTGGCCAATTTGTGATTTACAATTGCATTACAAATGGTTGACAATATTTTAACAAAGGAAATAATGCTCGAATTTGCTTATCACAAAGGCAAAATCGTTACCCGTGATTTTGTGAGTCAGTTCAGTGTCTCAAGGCAGTACGTAAGCTCTTTGATTTCTGATTTGGTTGCCGAAAATAAGCTCATTAAGATAGGATCTACTAAGAAAGCGTTTTATGTGTTGCCTGCATATGCCGAGAAACATAAAGATATTTATCCTATACGCTATCAAACGGCTTTTAGCAACAGTGGCCTGGAAGAGCACAGGGTCCTCGATCAAATTGAGCGAGCCTTTCCGCCGCTAAAAGAGCTGCCGGAAAATGTCTCGAGCATTTTTGCTTTTGCTTTTTCAGGGATGCTTAATAATGCCATAGAACACTCTGAATCGTCTCGCATCGGAGTTGAGGTGGCTATTCAAAACGAAACACTTTCTTTTGTTGTCAGTGATTCTGGTCTTGGTGTTTTCCGAAACATTAAAAAGAAAAGAAAATTGGGATCAGAGCTTGAGGCTATTCAGGATCTAATGAAGGGCAAAACAACAACTATGCCAAAATCTCATTCGGGTGAAGGAATTTTTTTCACTTCAAAAGTAGGGGATTTATTTGTTTTGGATAGTTATGGTCGCATATTTATTGTTGACAATAAAAGAGCAGATGTGTTCATTGATGAAACAAAGAAACTTAAAA
>JAHJBW010000003.1 GCA_018813405.1 Candidatus Margulisiibacteriota bacterium
CCCGTCTATCAGCTTTCGCTTAAGAAAATTCAGGCCAGGAACGAAGAAGCCAATGCCAGCAAAGCCCTTACTAAAGAGCTTGAAGAATTATCAGCCCTGAACAAAACCCTGGCAGAGAAAAAAAATCTTTTAGAACACCTGTCCGGGCAGTCATAGCCAGTTCCTTTTACCAAACTTTACCGGGCTCTCTAAAAATATTTTGTAATAGAAACACGCTAAAATGCTAGAATAGTTCAAAATGGGCAAAGTAGACCTGATATTTTTTTTCGATACAGCGGCATTATTGCTGACTTTTTTGTATGCTCTGGCAGTTTCTTTTTACATTCTCCTGCAAAACCGCGTTTCGGCCAGCAACAGGGCTTTTTTCATAATGGGCGGACTGGCCGCTGTCTGGGTGTTGTCCGTTCTTTACAAATCCATTGATATTAACCCCGCGCACGCCCTGCTTAACGTCAGGGCCGCTCTGGCCTGCGGCAATCTGGCATTATTGGGCGCTTTTTATTTCTCCTGCGTTTATCCTTCCGGCAAGGGGATTTCCTGGTCGATCAAAATGCCCCTTATACTTATAGGCGCGGCCTCCACCTGGATCATCCTGTTCACCGACCTGGTTTCCAGAAGTTATTTCTCAGACGATCTGCGGTTTGGCCTGAGGAGCTTCGGACCGTGGCATGATGTTAATGCCTACTTTTCGGGAGTGCTCGTCGTTCTTAGTATTACCGTTATCCTGCTCAAGCTGATAATGGCAAAAGGCACTGAAAAAAAGAAACTGCGGATCATTTTTATTGCCCTGTTCCTGGCTGGCTTTATCGGCGTATCTTTAAGCAACATTTTGCCCCTTTTCGGATTGTCAAACCTTGATAATCTGGCCCCCCTGCCGCTGATCGTGTCTATGACCATGATAGCGTTCGCGATCATCAGCTTCGGCGCTTTTGCGATCACTCCTTCGATCGCGGCAACCGAAATACTGGATTCGCTGGGAACATCAATCATCGTTTGCGACCTCAACCGTGAGATATTGTTCCAAAAAAATAACATTGCCATGCAACTTGAACCTCAAATAAAAGAAGTTATTGATCTGTGCGTGACGCATGGACATGTCAACAATTATCAGACATATCTAAACGACAAAGCCATCAATGTCTCCGCCAGGTTCTTCCGGGAAGGCGGGGGCATTGTATTAATATTACACGACATGACCAGCCTGGAAAAAGCCGTAAAAGAAGAGATGGCGTCACAATTGTCCATAAAGGCGCGGCTTGATAACGAGGCCAGGACCGCCAAAATACTGGCCGAGCTCGCTTCCGTTGAGAGCCCCGAGAAGGTCGAGCAAGTTTTGATGCGATCATATCAAGAGGTCAAAGATGACAGTTCTCTGGAGATAATAAACAATACCGCGATCCGGGCAAGGGAAAGGTTTAAACTGCTCGACCAGATAAAATATGATCAAAGCTCCCTGCGGGAAAAGATAGAGGAAGAAAACGAGATCAACAAACACAATGTGGAAAGAGAACTCGAAATGATCGACCTGAAAAAGAAGATAAGCCAGCTTGAGGGAAGGAGCAGGACGTGAACATTTTTGTTTTTTTCTTCGCCCTTTCTATTTTTATGTCCGGTCTGTTCTGTCTTCTGATCGGCTTATACGTGCTTTATGTCTCAAGATCTTCGCTAAGATATAACTACTTTTACATCTCTCTCGCGCTTTTCGGAATTGGTCTTTTTGAAACGCTTTTAAGGCTTTCACACGAAGCATACTGGGCCAATATCTGGTTCATTATCTCCCATTCCTGCTGGATACTCTTTTTCTGCACCTTTCTGCATTTCTCCCTGCGGTTCTCAAAAGCTCGGATCAATCCCCTTTTCGTTTATTTGCTTGGGGCCTTGCTGGTCCCTTTTTATGTCCTGCCTGCTTCTGTATTCCCCCCATCCTACAACAACGGTTTTGGCCCCGCTTACTATGGCTATGACCTGGTGCCGGGGCCGCTTTATCCCATGTTCGTTATTTTCTACTTGATCTATATGCTCGGGGGAATGCTGATTATCTTTAACACTTCAAGAAAGAGCCGGGCATACTACAAACGCAAACAGGCCCTGATGATCGTGCTGGCATCTTTGATACCAACCATTGCGGGCACAATATTCGATGAAACCCTGGTGATCCTGAAGCTGCCCACCCTGCCGCTGGCCATCCAGACCGTGGCTATTATCACGGGTTTTGTTGGCTTTGCCATATTAAGATATTCCCCCATCAAGATCACCTCGCTGGCGGAAATAGCTGAAGGCGCCTCCGAAGCACTGCTTGATGCCATGGTATTGATCGATAACGACAACACCATAAACCATGTTAATAACGCGGCCTGTCATCTTTGCGGTCATCCGCGCGAAACACTGCTGGGTAAAAAGCTTGATTTCCTGGTCGGCAAGGATAGTTCGGGACATATTTTCCTGAAAGGCAAAAGGAACAAGTCGCTCCCTGTTGAGGTGAACATTTTCGGACTAAAGAACAAGCAGGGTTTCATATATCTAATCAGGGATGCCTCTCATCTGCGGGCATTACATGAAAAGACCCGATCAGCCAACCAGCAGATGCTTGATCATATCAAAAAGCAAAAGACGATCGTCAATTACATCTCTAAACTGTTGAAGATCGATGATGAAGAACGCCTGCGGCAGATCTGGCTTGAAGCGCAGTCTAATCATATGGGGATTGAACCCGTGCTAAAGCCCATATATGACTTTTCCCTAAATTTCGCAAAGGTCTTTAAGGAGGCAACCCAGACCAGTAAGGAATTGAATGCCAGGAACGAATCCCTGCAGAGCATAAACAAGATAATGCGGGGGAGGGAAGAGGTTCTGCAGGAACTAAAAACAAAGTATCAGGAACTGAAAAGTTCGCAAAAATAAGCATGAACAATCTGTTATATTATTTTGATATCCTGGGCCTTATCTGTTCGATACTGGCCATGCATGCCATTACCCTGGCGGTGTATTTGCAAAACCGCTATTCCCTGGTAAATCAAACGTTCTGCAAGATGGTGTTTGGTATAGCAACATACACCACGGCGGTATTGTTCTTTGTGCTGTCTCCCAATATAACCTGGCTCAACATTTCTTTCCGGCTTGTCTATGTTGCGGCCCTGCCGGGCTTGTTCTACGCGCTTTGCTGTGCCTATGTATTCCCAAAAGGCAACCCTGTCCCTTTGTGGGCCAAGCTGGCAATGCTGACATCCAGCTTGTTCTTTGCCTTCGCCTGGGGCTTTACTGATTGGATGTTCCAGGGATTCAGGATAACAGACCCGCGATATCTTTTCCTCTGCCAGCCTATTTATGGCCCTTATCGACTGCTTTTTACCCTGCATGAAATGAGCTTTCTTACCCTGGCTATAACCATGATCGCAAAAAACTGGAAGAATTCAAGCCTCGGGGACAGGCCCAGGTTCATATATCTGGCCATTGGCTTTATCGGAACAGGTACGACCATCCTTATTTTTATCGTAATACTCCCCATGCTGGGGCATATGCTGTCGTTCTCTTATAGCTTGAGCCTTATTACTATTTTTACCATAATCACTTCTTTTTCTGTCGGCAAACACGGCATATTCAAGATCAATCCAAAGATCGCCGCAACAGAGATACTCGACCTGCTTGGCCCCAGCATCATGGCTTGCGACATCGAGGGTCGAATAATTTATAAAAGCCCCCAACAGCCCTTGCTCGAGCAAAAAGATATTGACGAGGCGGTAGATATAATAATCGCTCAAGGGATATTAAAAGATCATCATCTGTTATCCGGGTCTTTTTCTATCTCAGGCGGCTTGTTCAAAAAAGGCGTTATAATAATAGCCTTTTACGATATTACCACTATTGAGGATTCCTACTTTAAGGAAAAGCAATTGTCATCACAGATCGCCGGCAAACTAAAACACGAAAAAGAGCTAAGGGATACCCTGGGCCAGCTTGTTGAAGCGGGTTCGTCAGGACAGGTGGAAGAAATAGCCAACAACGCCTTCCCTCACTTTCTCCACAACAAAGAAGCCTTTAACACGATCCAGGCGGTTCAGGGCGCCGTAGTAGACACTTTCCGGCTGGCAGAAACATTTGACAAACACAACACCATGCTGGCAGGCATGATCTCGCAGGAAAACAAAATAATGAAAGAGATAGCACAGTTAGAACAAAGGATATCGGAGGCCCAAAAAGAGATGGATAGGCGAAAAAAGGAGTAATAAAAATGGATGTCACAGCCCAGGTCTTTTTCTTCGCCGCTTCTGCTGTCATTGCATCGCTTTTTTGCCTTTGCGCCGGGGTTTATACTATCTACTCGGCTTCAACACGGATCAATGCAGTGTTTTTTATTCTATGCATCCTGATGTCCGGAGCAGGGATATCTCAAGCACTGTTGGTTTCGGCGCCGACGGCAAGTTATGCTTCTTTCTGGGTAACGCCTTTTCTGGCCTTTTGGATGGCTGCCATTACGCTTCTTTTGCATCTTGCCCTGCTTTTTCAGGGCAAGGCCCAAAGATATATCCCGGCTGTATACTTGCTGCCAGCAATGCTCCTGACCATGATCTTTATACATCCCTCGCAATTCACCGCCCAAATAAGCAGTGAGTTTTATGGCTTCTTTTTTAACAGGGGACCCTACTATTACATGATCACGCTTTTCTGCCTGCTTTACGGGCTAACTTCCCTGGCCATCTTTGCAAGCATCTTGATGACCGCCAAAGAGTTTTACCGCCGCCGCCCGGCGCTGGTAATATTTTTTTCAGCATCACTGCCCATGATCGCCAGCTTCATTTTTAATGACCTTTTTATGTTCCTGTCCCTGCCGCCGTTTCCTCTGGCCATACATTTTGCGGCCGTTAGCACATTGATCATTTCATCTTTTCTGATCCTGTATACACCGCAGAGAAAACTGCTTAAAGAAAACGTGGCAGAGGCGGCATCGGAAACATCTTTTGACGGCATTATTCTTTGCGACATCCAGGACACCATAAATTACGCCAATAATTCAGCCTGCAAAATGATCGGTCTTCATAAAGACCAGCTGCTTGGCAAAAGTATTTATGAGCTCTTGATCTCAAAGAGCCCGCTGACAGAGATCAGAAGCAAGGCCGGGGACCCGTTGACCGTTGAGCTTAGGAGTTATACGCTTGAGAATAATAAGGGATATCTATACTACATCAGGGATATGTCGGAAATTCTAAGGTCAAGAGAGAGCTCAAAAAAACTTATGTCCGAACAGGACCTTTTGGCCAGGCGGGAAAAGACCTTTATAGCTTTGTTCGCAAGGTTCATCGAAGCCAGGGGGACTGACGAACTGGAGCGGTTATGGGAAAATATTGTGGGCGAAAGCAACGAGGTAAAGAACATCCTCCGGCCTGTGTTTGAAATATCACTGAAACGCTTTGATCTGTCTCGAAAGGTCGGGGAAACCGATGAAAAGATCAAGGCCTACGGCAAGATACTGCAAAACGCAGTTGCCACAGCAAAAGAAAAAGAACAGGAACTGGGAAAAAAACTAAAAGAACCTGATAACCCCCAGACTCCCGAGTAGCAGTACACCTGAAGCAATACTTGTCCCCACTGCCGCGGCCAGGAATGCCCAGCGCTTGCGAATACCCAGAAGATAGGCCGCCACACAACCTGTCCACACCCCGGTACCAGGGAAGGGGATTGCCACAAACAGGGCCAGCCCGACCGTTTCAAATTCTTCGATCATTTTGGTCCTGGCCCGTGTCCGCGCGAAAAGCCATTCAAAAAACCGATCAAAAGCAGGCAGTTTTCGGAGTTTTTCGGTAAAGAATTCCAGCCCCAGCAAGATGGGAAAGACTGGCAGAAGGCTTCCCAGAATGCTTAACAAGAGGACATTAAGCGGCTTTAAGCCGGAAAATATCCCAAAAGGGACAGCCCCGCGAACTTCAATGATCGGCGTTGCCGCCATCAGGAAAACGGCTATTTCTTTAGCCAATGCATCATTCCGCGAAGCTCGGACCCGACCTTCTCGATCAAATGGCCTCTGTCTTTGGCACGCAATGCGTTAAAGTTGGGACAGCCTTCTTTGTTCTCTTTCAGCCATTCACGGGCAAATGCGCCAGATTGAATGCGCTTTAATGCCTTTTGCATTTTCTTTTTTGCTTTTTCATCTATGATCTTTGGCCCCACCGTCAGGTCGCCATATTCAGCCGTGTTGCTGATGGCTTTTCTCATCCCCTCTATCCCATGCTTGTACATAAGGTCAACGATGAGCTTAAGCTCGTGCATGCATTCAAAGTAGGCCATCTCGGGCTGGTAGCCGGCCTCAACCAATGTTTCAAAGCCCGCCTTTACCAGAGAGGTGCAGCCGCCGCAAAGCACTGTTTGTTCGCCAAAAAGATCGGTCTCTACCTCCTCCTTGAAGGTGGTCTCGAAAACACCGGCGCGTGTTCCGCCAATACCTTTGGCATAAGCTAGAGCTGTTTGCTTGGCATTGCCGGAAGCATCTTGGTAAACCGCGATTAACGAGGGAACGCCTGCTCCTTCTTTGTAAGTTTCCCTTACCATAAAGCCTGGGCCTTTGGGAGCTACCATGATAACATCCACATCCTTGGGGGGCTTAATAGCTTTGAAGTGGATGTTGAACCCATGAGAGAACATGAGTGTCTTTCCCTTCTTCATATGCTTTTTGATGGATTCCTTATAGACTTTCCCCTGAAGCTCATCCGGAATGAGTATCTGGATGATGTCCCCTTTTTTAGCGGCCTCAGAAGCGTCCATGGTCTCAAAGCCGGCCTCCTGAGCGTTCTTCCAATTCGGGGTCCCTTCGACCTCGGCAATAATCACTTTCAAGCCGCTGTCCTTTAGATTTTGCGACTGGGCACTGCCCTGATTGCCAAAACCCACCACCGCAATGGTCTTGTCCTTTAAAAGATTGATATCCGCGTCACCGTCATAGTAAACTTTTGCCATTACAATTCCTCCTATTATTTATAACTATCGATATGCAAATATAACTAATGTAGGGCAACGGTTTATCCGTTGCCGGCAATGGACAAGTCCCTCGGATCTTGAGACCTCGGGATCAAAAATATTATAGCACCTCGACAGCCCCTCGACAATATTTGGGAAAATCTCAGTGCAAAGCTAAGGAATATTCATTATTTGATTTTTTTTAAATCAATAATATCTTGGGGCCTTCCGGTAGCTTTTTTGTTTTTCTTTAGCTCGCTTATCCCTATAAAGTTTACCCTGACCTTGCCATATGTTCCTTTTTTCCGATGTTTCCATACTTTATCAAAAGAACAGCCGTCAATTGAGGTTAAAAGATCGATTCTCAAAGGCTCATAGCCAAGCTGGATAACCTTTCCAGTCAAAGAAAAATCTTCAACTTTCAATTTTAAACTTCCAAACCCAAACTCATTAAGCGCCTTTAAAATCTTTTTGGCGTTTGCAGGGCTTGGCTCAACTAAAAGGTCAATATCCTTTGTATATCTGGGAATAGAATAAAAGGCGAGCGCAAAAGCCCCTACAATACAATACTTAACTTTGTTTTTGTTGAATAACTTTAATAGTTCTTCGTAGTCTCTTTCCACCATGAGGAGCTTTTTTACCCCCTATTTTATGAGCCATTTCTCTAAGCATTTGCATGGCTTCAACTCTTTCATTTGGGGTCATTTTTGAATAATACTCAACATCAGATCTTTCGGCTTCTTTAAACGACTTAAATATTTTTAACCAGGCTTTTTTCTTCACAGTTTATTCCGCGCTTCCTTTAAGAAGCGCGATCTTCCCTGTCCTTACCAGTTCCTTGATCCCAAACCTGCGCACCAGTTCGATGAGGTTCTCCACTTTGCCGCCTTCGTCGGATATCTCAATCATAATTGAATCTTCCGAAACGTCAGAGATCCTGGCCTGGCAAATTTCAACGATCTGGGTGATCTCCGGCCTTGTCTTTTCGTTAGCCGAAACCTTGATCAACGCCAACTCTCTCTCAACTGATTGGGTTTTTGGCAAATCAAAGACCTTGAGGGTATCGATCAGCTTGTAGAGCTGTTTGGTGATCTGTTCCAGTGTCTGCTCGTCGCCCTCGACCACGATGGTCATGCGGGAAACATCCGGGTTCTCGGTCGTTCCCACCGCCAAAGATTCGATATTGAATCCCCGGCGCGAAAAAAGCGACGCCACCCTCGAAAGGACACCCGGCTTATTTTCAACTATTACTGATATTGTGTGTTTCATGTTTTAAATCCAAATGACAAAATCCAAATTAATCGATGGCAAACCAGAAAATATTTAATGATTTAGATTTCCCAGATTCATTTGTCACCTGCCTGTCCGTCAG
>JAHJBW010000126.1 GCA_018813405.1 Candidatus Margulisiibacteriota bacterium
CAAGAAATAGACAAAAAGGCTTAAATATTGTATAATTTTAAGTATAGCCAGTAATTTTAAGGAGTTGAAGTTATCGCTCGGGACTACATTGTAAATGAACGCATTCGCGCCCGCGAAGTCCGCCTGGTCGGATCAAACGGGGATCAAAAGGGCGTGGTGCCGATGCTTGAAGCGCTTAGACTTGCCAGAGAAGAAGGTCTGGACCTGGTACTTATCGCTCCCAATGCCAGTCCTCCGGTAGCGAAGATAGCTGACCATGGCAAACTAAAGTACGAAAAATCCAAGCACGACAAAGAGATGCGGAAATCCCAGAGGGTTTCTGTCCTTAAAGAGATAAAGCTTACCCCAAAGATAGGGGACCATGACCTGGAGGTCAGGGTTAAAAAAGTCAGGGAACTGCTAGAAAAGAAAAACAAGATTAAACTGACCATGTTCTTTCGAGGCAGGGAAATGGTGCACAAGGAACTGGGGCTGGCGGTCATTGACAGATTGCTGGAAAAGGTCCAGGACCTGGGCGCGGCGGAATCCAAAGGAAAGTTTGAAGGGAGGCGATTGGTACTTTTAATTGTACCTAAATAATTATGCCTAAAGCCAAAACAAGAAAAGCGGCGGCAAAAAGATTCAAGATAACCGGGAGCGGCAAGGTAATGCGGCGCGGGGCCGGCCTTCGTCATATTCTGGTGGGCAAGTCTCCCAAAAAAAGAAAACACATGTCAAAGGACAGGGTCCTTTCTAAATCTGATGAAAGAAGAATAAAGGTGATGTTACCCTATGGTTAGAGTAAAAAGAGGATTTGTTGCCAGAAGAAAAAGGAAAAAGGTCTTTAAGCGGGCCAAAGGCTTCAGGGGTTCCCTTAAAAAGCTTTACAGGGCTTCAAAGCCGGCTGTCAGAAGAGCAAAAAAGTATGCGACCAGGGACAGGCGCAATCTCAAAAGGGATATGAGGTCTTTATGGATAACCCGTATTGGGATAGCGGCACGTGAGCTGGGCACATCTTACAGCAGGCTTATGAACGCCTTGAAAAACAAAAAAGTGTCGCTTGACCGCAAGACACTGGCCGAGCTGGCTGTTTCAGACCCCAAAGCTTTTGCCAGGGTTGTTGAGGTCGCCAATTCATGATACAAATGACGGTGGGCGGATTGGGGTTTGATCCTCGCAATCTTTCACCGTTAGTTTTGTTGCGCGACCAGGAAGAGATAAACTTTCTCCCCATTTGGATAGGCATATTCGAAGCCGCCGCCATTGCCATGGTACTTCAGGGTGTTACTCCCCCCAGGCCCATGACCCATGATCTTATGAAAGACATCCTGGAAAAACTTGGCACAAAGCTGGACCGTGTTGTTATTAACGATGTTAAAGAAAGCACCTTCTATGCTCTTATCGAGGTCAAGGGCAAGGATGGTAAAACCATTTCTATGGATTGCCGTCCCTCTGACGCCATAGCCCTGGCGGTCAGAATGGAAGCCCCCATTTTTGTTGCCGAGCAGGTCATGATGAGGGCAAAGCTTGTGAACGCGGAAAAAGACGCCGAAGAAACCAAGAAGTTCAAGGATTTCATCCAGAACATGAAGCCCGAGGACTTTTCAAAATATTTTAAGCAGGATTAGCTTCTCGAGATCAAAAACACCCCAAAGCATATAACCGCGATTCCCAGCCATCGTATAAGGGTGACGTTCTCCTTGAAAAATATCATTGCGAAAAGTGCCACGATGACATAGGCTACGCTTACCATGGGGTAGGCGAACGAGATGTTTATCCTGGAAAGCACCACCAGCCAGAAAATGGAAGAGACGGCAAATGCCGCCATTCCGCAAAATACCCACGGGTTCATGAACATGGGAATAATGTTTTGCGGCAGTTTGCTGATCGGGAACGTTCCAAAAATGTTCATGCCATGCTTCATGAGCAACTGTCCCAGCACGGCCAGGGCGATAGAAATGGCCAGTATCAAATAGTTCACGATCTGTTTCTCCTTTTGTTCGCGGCGTATAATTGGGCGACCTGTTTGAAATATTCCAGCGTTTCCTTTATTCCCATCTTGCTTTTTCCTTTTCCCCGATCAACAAAAACTATGGGAAATTCAACTACTTTATCATATTTGCCCTTGGTCAGCACCTCCAGGCATATCTTAAAACCTATAGGATTGAGAGTGATGCCTTCGATGATTTGCTTCTTGAACATAAAATATCCTGAAGTAAGGTCCTTGACCCGGGTAAGGGGCTGCGCTACCAGGCGGGCGGCCAGAGAGAATAATTGCCTGTACCATGGCCAGTATGTGGATCCCCCACCTTTTACCAGGCGGCTGCCTACTACAATATCGGCTCCTCCCTCGCTTATTATCTTATACATTCCCGGCAGGGCCTCGGGAGGGTGCGAAAGGTCCGCGTCCATTACGCAAACCGTATCGTACTTTGCTATCTTGAAACCTTCGGTTACGGCGCTGGCCAGCCCGGTCTTTTCGGGGCGGGTAATAAGTTTGATGCAGGAATGGTCTTTCATAAGATCAATAATGTAGTTAGATGTTCCGTCGGGAGAATTGTCATCCACGAAAATAATCTCACACTCGGGCATAGAGCACAATATTCTCTCAACAAGCTCATTGATGTTCTTTTTTTCGTTAAAAGTGGGAATAATAATTGATATCATAGTTTAATGAAACTTTCACTTTTTATAGGCAGGGAGTATTCGACTTTTAGAACACACCTGCTGTTATTCAGGAAACCTATTCCATACAGGATATTCTTATCCTTTATTCTTACCACTTTATATTTGCCTTTTCCCATCTCACCCACAAAGCCTGCCGCTTCACTTATCAGCCATTCTTTGTTTTCGGGGTGTTCAATGTCTGTAAACCAGCCAGCAGTAGCGGCCAGCTTTACCTTGCCCAGTTCGATGGCAGCTTCTGCCAGATAAAAGGCCTGTGTCTCTTCAAGAGCAAGAGCAGCCTGCTTCTGGCCCGAAAATATCATTCTAACAGTTACCCCGGAAATTACAAGCACTACGGATATTAGTAGAATGACCAGAAAAAGTCCTGTACCGCGGCTGTGGTTCAGTTTCTGCATAAGGCAGCCGCCTCCAGCATGGTTTTGGGTGATGAAATGGTCATCAGAATGGTCCCTGCTGGGGCCTGAGTAAAGCTCAAAAGGCTTATTTCCCCCTCAATGCTCAAATAAGAAGCGCTTGATCCTTTTATCCTTCTTACTTTACAGTCTTTATAATCATAGGTCAGATCATGATCGCTAAAGAATAATTTGAGCTTGTCCCCGTCAACAAGCACATGCTCGGCTTCCTGGATGTCTTGCACGATCCTGGAAGTGATGTCCTGCAAAAGTTGGATGGATTGGACATTCTCAGACACCTTTTCCCAGCCCGTGACGGTTTTGTGCAGCAGCAAAATGCCGCTTCCGGTTATTAATATCAGGATAACCAGGGCTATTGACAGTTCTATTAAAGTGAAGCCATTTTTTTTCATTGGTATTTAGACCTCAGGGTAAATATTTCAACGGTCTCATATCCAACAATTACTTGCGCCAGGTCAGAAGTGATGGGTACGACAGTGACCTTGCCTTTTGCCGAATCAAAACTTGCGCCGTTATAGGATGAAAGCTTATAGAAAGGGGTTGCTCTTAATTCTTCGAGTTTTTGCGCTGCTTTGTATGATGCCCTGGACATCTGTACCGTTTGTATAACATGTCGCGTGCCGATCTTGAACAGGAAAGACACGGAAACGGCAATGATACAGGTTAAGGCTGCCGCGACCAGCACTTCGATCAGGCTGAATCCTTTTTTCATTCTATCCGTATTCTCCCCAGCGATGTAACAATTATCTTCTTTGAGGATTTCCTGCCCTTAACCACTACGGACCCGTTAAAGCCTGGCAGGGGATTGCCCGTGCTTGAGAACTGGAATGTCTTTGATGGTTCAAAGACTATGCCCTGGGGAAGTTTTACTTGCGAAGTGTTGAGGAAAAGGGTGTTTCCCTGGCATTTTACCTCTGTTTCTTTTTGAGAGGAGCGGGCCATCTCTTTGGCCAGATGGAGCTGGCTGGCGGTCTCTTTGGCGGCCGCGTTCAGCTTTACCTTGTCCAGATAGCCGGAAAAAGAAAAGTAGGAGAAAAAGGTCGCTATGCCGATTATGCTCAGCACTACTAAAAGCTCTAGAAGGGTTACTCCTCTTCTTTTCATGTTATTAACACGTTGTCGATCAATCTGGTCTTCCCAATTTTTCCGGCCACGGCTATCAGTATAGGGAGTTTGGTATCTTTTTTATCCTGAAGGGTTTCGGGGTCAACAATGGCAATGTATTCCATCCTTAGCGAAGGTATCATGCCCAACTGCCTCGAGATCATGAGGTGTATCTTTCTAAGGTCCTGGTCGCCTTCTTTGATCATTTTTTTAGCGCGGCTTATCACCTTGTATACGCCGCCGGCGGATTTGCGCTCATTCTCTTTAAGATATGCGTTCCTGGAGCTCATAGCCAGCCCATCATATTCTCTTACTGTTTGTACTGTGTGAACTTCCACGGCGTAGTTAAGGTCCCTTATCATTTGTCTAATTATAAGCTGCTGCTGAAAGTCTTTGGCGCCCAAAAAAATGCTGTCCGGCATAACGATATTCAAGAGTTTTGCGACCACGGTGGTCACTCCTTTGAAGTGAGAAGGCCTGTATCTGCCGCAAAGCCTGTCGCCCAGCTCGTCCACCTTGACGTGGGTCTTGAAATCGGCGGGGAACATGTCGTTAGCCCTGGGGTGAAATATGACCAGCGGGGAGAAATGTTTTAACAGCTCCTTGTCGTGCGCGAGGGTCCTGGGGTATTTTTCATAGTCTTCTCCGGGGGCGAACTGGATAGGATTGACAAAAATGGACACGACTACCAGATCGCATTTTTGCCTTGCTTCTTGCACCAGGGCCAGGTGGCCGTCATGCAAAGCCCCCATGGTGGGGACAAAGCCAATTCTTTGTCCTCTTTCCCTTGAGCGCCTGGAAAAAGCGCTCATTTCCGAAAAGGACCTGATGACCTTGATCATTAAATAAGCCAACCCCTTGCAAGAATAAAGAAAAGTATCGCCAGTATCAGGGCAAGGATCTTAAGGCCAATGTTTTTGGTAAAAAAACTTTTAAGCATCATTTTTATAATCGCATTCCTTATTACTGCATTTTATTACAGTGTTCGTCTTGCCGGGTCTTTCCACCAGCAAAGAGCCGCATTTGGGGCATTTTTCCCCGGTGGGCTTATCCCAGAACGCTTCGTTGCATTTGGGATAATTACTGCAGCCATAGAATATTTTACGCCTTTTGGTGCGTTTTACAACCAGGTCGCCGTCGCAGCCTTCGCGGGGGCATTTGATGCCAATGGTCTTTTTAATGGCTTTGGTGAACCGGCATTCAGGAAACCCTGAGCAGGCCATGAAATCCCCAAAACGGCCAGATCTAATGACCAGTTTTTTTCCGCATTTTGGGCATATCTCGTCGGTCTCAATGACCTTTTTTACCGTTTCCATTTTTTCCTGGGCTTCTGCCAGGGTCCTGGCAAAAGGTTCATAGAATTCCTTGAGCACCGCAATATAATCCAATTTTCCAACCACAATATCGTCCAGTTCGTCTTCCATATGCGCGGTGAACTGCAAGTCCATAATGGTGGGGAAATGTTTTATCAAAAGGTCGTTGACCAGCATTCCCAGTTCCGTTGGCTTGAGGGTTTTTCTTTCCCTGTCAACATAACCCCTTCCTTCTATGGTTGAAAGGATGGGAGCATAGGTCGATGGCCGACCAACACCTTTTTCTTCAAGCTCTCTTATAAGACTGGCTTCTGTGTAGCGAGGCGGCGGCTCTGTAAAATGCTGTTTTGGATCGATCTTCTTCAGGTCCAGGGATTCTCCTTCTGTTAGCTCAGGCAGAAGTCCTTCTTCTTCCTTTTCAGGCTCGTCCTTGCTTTCCAAATAAAGGGTCATAAAGCCCTTAAATTTGATGATCGAGCCTGTGGCACGGAAAGTATGTTCGTTGGCGCCTATGTCCACCGAGGTCATGTCAAGCAGGGCAGGGGCCATCTGGCAGGCTACGAAACGGTTCCACACCAGCGAATAAAGCCTGTACTGCTCACTTGTCAGGCTGTCTTTTATCTTTTCAGGCTCCCGTACAGCAGAAGTGGGTCTTATGGCCTCGTGCGCGTCCTGGGCGCTTTTCTTCATTTTATAGAGCCTTGGGTTTTCGGGAAGGAA
>JAHJBW010000127.1 GCA_018813405.1 Candidatus Margulisiibacteriota bacterium
AGGAGAAATAGATGTCCGAAGAACTGAACGAATTGATAAGGGTCCGAAGGGAAAAACTGGAGGCCTTCCGACAGGCTGGCATGGATCCTTTTCCCTACAAATTTGACAAGACCGCCTGCGCGTTTGATTTGCTGGAAAAATACGGCGACCTTAAAGAAGGGGAAGAGTCTGCGGAGACCGTAGCCGTAGCCGGACGCGTAATGACGAAAAGAGGGCACGGCAAAGCTTCTTTCGCCCATATACAGGACGAATCAGGCAAGATACAGATATACGGCAAGCAGGACATTCTTGGAGAGAATGCGTATAAACTTTACCAGAAGCTCGACATGGGCGATATTATAGGGGTAGAGGGCAAGGTCTTCAAGACCAAGACCAACGAGGTTACCGTCAAAGTGGAGAAATTTACCCTGTTGTGCAAATCACTGCATCCATTGCCGGAAAAATGGCACGGCCTGCAGGACAAAGAACTGCGATATCGCGAGCGTTATGTTGATCTTATTGTAAATCCCGATGTCAAAGAAGTCTTTAAGAAACGCAGCCAGATCGTTTCCATGATCCGCCGCTTTTTGGAAGATCGCGGCTTTATCGAAGTTGAAACACCCATCCTTAACGTTATGCAGGGCGGGGCCGCCGCCACGCCCTTTGAAAGCTACCACGACGCTCTTGATATGCCGCTCTTTATGAGAATAGCGCCGGAGCTTTATCTTAAAAGGCTGATCGTTGGCGGTTTTGAAAAAGTCTTTGAACTGGGGCGCGTCTTTCGCAACGAAGGCATCTCTTACAAACACAACCCCGAATATACTATCCTTGAGATATATCAGGCCTATACCGATCTTTACGGGGTAATGAAGCTTACCGAGGAGATGGTTGCGGCCGCGGTCAAAGCCGTGCACGGCAAGCTAAAGATAACATTCAAGGGGGAAGAGATCGACTTTACAACACCCTGGCAAAGGATACCGCTTGTCGAAGCCCTCAAGAAGTTCGGCGGCGTCGACATTGCCGGCAAAAGCGAGGACGAGATAAGAAAAACAGCGAAAAGCAAAGGGATAGAAGGATATGAGGAAATCGGCATCGGCAAGGTCATTAACGTGCTTTATGACAAGCTGGTCGAAGGCCACCTTCGCCAGCCGACCTTTATCGTGGACTATCCCATAGAAACCTCGCCGCTGGCAAAAAAGAACCGCGACAACCCGCGCCTTGTCGAGCGCTTTGAGATGATAGTGGCCGGCATGGAAATTGCCAATGCTTTCTCAGAGCTTAACGATCCTATAGACCAGCGCGAAAGGTTTGAAAAACAGGCCGAATTAAAAGCTGCCGGCGACCAGGAGGCCGAGTCCATGGACGAGGACTTCCTGCGCGCGCTTGAATATGGACTGCCGCCTACCGGAGGCGTTGGCTTTGGTGTTGACAGGCTGGTCATGCTTTTGACCGACCAGCCTTCGATAAGGGACGTACTATTCTTTCCGCATATGCGGCCCATAAAACCTTTAGAATGAAAAAAATTTTACTTTTGAGCTTTTGTTTGCTTTTTCTGGGTAATCTTACCTTGGCAGAGATCAACGAAACAGAAAATGTTCTTCCACCAAAACAGGTATATGACAAAGCCCGCGTAGTAAGCGCTCAAGAAATGGAAGTTGAAGATCCTTCCCAGCCCATGACCCAGTTCGTCGAGCTGAAAATGCTCAGCGGCAAGTTCAAAGGCAATATTGTAGAAGCGGAGCATATGACCAGCTCAATGATGGGTGATCAGATGGTAGTAAAACCCGGGGACAAAGTTCTTGTCTTTGTGGACGATGACCCCTCTCTTGCGGAAAGCCCTGACGGCAAGCCCATGTTTTACATAGCCGATTATTATCGTATTTCTCCCCTGATATGGCTGGCTGTTTTTTACGCGCTTCTGCTTCTGGCAATAGGAGGCGTCAAGGGATTTAAGTCCTTGATAAGCCTGGTCCTGACGATAGGCTTGCTGTTCATTGTCCTTTTTCCCCTGACACTGAAAGGGTGGAACCCCCTCCTGGTGTCCGTTGTCCTGGCAGGTGTGGTATCTTTTCTGGTCTTTTGGATCATCGGGGGCAGGACCATTAAAAGCACGAGCGCTGCCATAGGCACGCTGGCCGGAGTGGCCATTGCCGGCATGCTGGCTCTGCTGGCGGGCAATCTTATGCATCTTACCGGTATGAGTTCGGAAGAATCCCGCATTCTTCTCTATTCGATGAACCTTAACATTGACTACCGCGGCCTTCTTTTCGGCAGTATACTGATCGGCGCTTTGGGCGCTGTTATGGACATAGGCATGTCTATCGCTTCGGCGGTAGAAGAGGTCCACAGGATACATCCCGAAAAGACGTTCAAAAATCTTTTTGATTCCGGCATGAACATTGGGCGCGATGTCATGGGGACCATGTCTAACACCCTTATTCTGGCGTATACGGGTTCGTCTTTGCCGCTTTTACTGTTATTGGTTGCGAATCAGACCTCATTTGATAAAATATTCAACATGGAGCTGATAGCCGCGGAAGTGGTAAGGGCTTTGGCCGGAAGCATAGGTTTGGTGCTTTGTATTCCGATAACGGCTTTTGTTTCCGCGTACCTGAACAATAGAAAATTGATCAAGGGGGAATAATTTTGCACATTCCAACAGGTATGTTATGTGCGGAGGTCATAGCGGGGACGGGCGTGTTTTCTTTTGGCTCACTTTGTTACGCGGTAATGCGGGTTTGGACAAAAATCAGCAGAGAAAAGCTCGTTCTTTTTTCTATAATAAGCCTTCTTATTTTCATACTTCAGATGGGAGACTTTCCAATACTGGGTTCGAGCGGACATGTTCTGGGCGGCGCCATGGCGGGCATTGTTCTGGGCCCCTGGCTGGGATTTTTATCCATGTCGCTGGTCATTGCCGTGCAGGCTGTCTTTTTTAATGACGGCGGTATTCTGGCGTTGGGCGCTAACATCTTTAATATGGCTTTTATTGGAGCTATCGGCGGCTGGTTTTTTTATATACGCCTAAAAGACTGGATCGGAACGGGTCTTGCCGGTTTTTTGACCGCCTGGTTCTATGCAGTTATTGCTTCACTGGCTTTTGTGATCGAGGTTTGGATATCAGGTTTGGCATCGTTCTTATCCCTGTTCCTTATGGTCCAGGTCCATGCGCTGGTTGGCGTTGTTGAAGGCGTCATGTCAATCGCGATACTCAAGTCTCAACCTGTCCTCGAGGAGGTAGTGGATCATGTCCTTAAAAAAGAAAATACTTGAATCTCCGATCAGTTCCTTTTTATTGGTCCTTGCCGTGGTTTTTATTTGCGAGATGATCATTATGTTCTCCCTGGGCTTTTTTCCAGAGCTGAAACCCTCGCTTGCTTTTTTGCTTGATTCGGCTTTTTTGGTGGTTCTGGTCGCTCCGATCATATTCTTTTTATTGATCAAACCGATCGTATCAAATGCGTCCAGGGTATCGGAAAGCGAGAAGTGGTTCAGGGCCATATATGAAGCTTCTCCCATTGGCAAAGAGGTGTATAACGAAAAAGGCGAATTGCAGGAAGCCAATCCGGCCTGCTTGAAGATATTTGGGGTGGATGATCCGCGGGAGATCAAAGGCTTTAAATTATTCGAGGACCCTAATTTAACCCCGGAACTAATTGGGAAACTGAAAAAGAGGCAGTCTGTAAAGTATGATGTGACATTTGATTTTGATAAGGTCAAGGAAAAAAAGCTTTATCGGACAAGCAAGTCGGGAACTATCTATTTGACGGTTATCATCACCCCTTTCATTAATGGATTTCTTGTTCAGGTGATGGACGTGAGCGAACGAAAATGGCTGGAAGAAGCGTTTGCGAAATTATACAACTGTTATCTTGAATTTGGGCCTGATGCAAAAAAAACATCGAGACCATTACCAAATATGCGGGGACAATACTGGGCGGGACCTGTGCTCTTTATAACAGGCTTAATAAAGACTTGCTGGTCAGCGAAGGAAAATGGCAAACCCCGCCGGACTACCAGGATAAAGATAAGCCAGAGGGCCATATCTGCTACGATGTGATCAAAAATACTGAAGAGCCGCTTGTTGTCAGGGACCTTCCAAGCTCGAAATACGCGGAAAGCGACCCCTATGTAAAGAAATATGATCTCAAGACATATATTGGCCACGCGGTAAAATTGAAAGGCAAGCCGGTCGGTTCGCTCTGCGTAGTTTATCAGCAGGATAAAGATTTTAACGACGCGGAAAAAAGACTGCTTTCTGTTCTGGCTAAATCGTTGGCCGTGGAAGAAGAGCGTAAGACAGTGGCAGATGACCTGCACTCCAAGATGTCCGATCTAGAGATAATGAACAGGGCGGCAGTTGGGCGCGAGCTAAAAATGATAGAGCTGGAAGAAGAAATAAAAAAACTGCGGGGCGGCAAATAACCGCTATACTTTTTTACTCTGCCAGCCGCCAGCCTCGAAGCATATGACATTCAATACTGCCTGGACTACTATGGCCGCCACAATGGCTATCCATATGCCCAGCAGGCCCAGGGGTGTGAACTTTGACAGGTACCAGGCCAGCGGCACCAGTACCACCCACAACCCGATAAAGGTTATTAACATAGCGGACATTGTGTCGCCTGCGCCGACGAGAGAACGGTTCAATATTAAGGCCACAGAAACAAAAACATAGGTCAGCGAGCTGATCTTTAAATACTGGGTCCCTATCTTTACTACCTCTGGATCGTTATTAAAGATAAGTATAAGTTGTCGGGCAAAAGTAAAGATAAGTATGGTTAGAACGACGTTAAGCAGAATATAGTAAAGGGTTGAATGCCAGGCGCTTTTTCTGGCGCGTTCTATGTTCCTGGCTCCCAGGTTCTGTCCCACCAGTGTTGAGGCCGCCGAGGCAAAACCGAAGCCGGGCATCAGCACGATCATTTCTATCCGCACGCCTATGCCGTACGCGGCCACGGCCATGGTGCCGAACGCCGCCACAAAACTCATCAAGAACACGTTCATAAACCCCCGTAGTGACATTTGTGCCGAAGAGGGGATGCCGATCTTCAGGATGCGCCACATCAAACCAAGGTCAAGCCTGTATTCGCTCAGCCTGACATGTACCCTGGACCTGCCGCGGAAGATGACCTCGAGGGCCATTAAAGAAGCCAGTGCCCTGGCAATTACGGTGGCCCAGGCGGCGCCAGCCACTCCCATGGCAGGGAACGGCCAGACACCAAAGATCATCAGGGGATCAAGCACAATATTTAGTATGGTAGCCACCCCCAGGATTATAAGCGGCGTGATGGTGTCACCTGCTCCGTAAAGTATGGCCGATATCAAGAACGAAAAGAACATTATGAAGATACCGATAAAGGTTATCTGCATATAGATCGAACCGAGCTCAAGCACGGTGGGCGAGGCGCCAAGTACCCTCATCATCCATGGCGACAGGAAATAGCCGATCACCGAGAGGACCGCTGAGATTATCAAACTCATGGTAAGCGATTGCATGGCGGTGTTGTCAGCCAGCTCCTGATCTTTGGCCCCAATGAAGCGGGCGATCATGGCGGTGGTGCCGGTGCCGACCCCGATCATAAAGAACATCACTATCATCAGTATGGTACCGCTCATGGCCACGGCCGCTATGGCATCCGGCCCCAGGCGGCCCACCCAGAACATGTCCACCACGTTAAAGGCGGTTTGCAAAAGGTTGCCAAAAATGACCGGCAGGGCCAGTATCCAAATATTAGTTGATATCTTGCCTGCGGTGAAATCCCTCTTTTTTGTGGCCGCTTCTAACCAGCGTTTGATCATATAGATTTATTATAACAGTTTGGCGGTTAGACAGGTAGACGGTTTGACAGTTCGATCTATACTGGCTAAAATAGAAAGATGCTAAAAGATCTCGTTAATAAAAACCGCAGTTACAGACGTTTTTTTGAGGACCAACCGGTTTCAAAGGATACTCTTGTAGAGCTGGTAAAATTGGCCCGCCTGTGTCCGACAGCGGCCAATAAACAGCCTTTAAGGTTCATCCTTTCATGCGACCCTGCTGACAACGGCAGAATATTCCCTTACCTGAAATGGGCGGGTTATATAAAGGGTTGGGGTGGGCCGAAAGAAGGCGAAAGGCCCGCGGCCTATATTGTCATTGTGGGCGATACGGATGTAACAAGCGATTACAGCTGGGGTGACCAGTCCATTGCGGCCCAGACCATGCTTTTGGGCGCGGTGGAAAAGGGGTTGGGAGGATGTATCATTGGTTCAATAGACAAGCCTGGTCTTTGCACATCTATTATGATCCACAGTCGATATCAGGTGCTTTTGGTCGTGGCGCTGGGCAAGCCGAAGGAGCAGGTCGCTGTTGACGATATAAAAGACGGCGATGTTAAATACTGGCGGGATGAAAATGAAATTCATCATGTGCCCAAAAGAAGAACAGAAGACCTGATCCTTTCGCTACTTCAAAACCCTTCTTCTCAGGATAGAATGTCATGAAATACTGCAGGCGGGTTCTACATTTGCCGTGACATAATATGGGTTGTGAGCTTTTTCGATCGCTTTCCCTTCCTCATCCATCATGCCGACTATCTTGATCGGTCTTATCTCATCAACCTGGGGGTCGATGACTTCTAATGTATCGCCCGCGCTAAAGTAATTTCTGGCCGCGATCTTAAGCGGGTTGCTTTCTTCGACGGTCCCTACAAAAGTGTAGTCGCGCACATAGGTGCTGGTGCCCAGGTTCTCATTATCGTCTGATCCAAAGTAAAAGCCGGTCGTGTAATTGCGGTGTGAAACTTTCTTTAACTCTTCCAGCCAGCGGGGATCGTAAGCCTTACTATCCATAGCTTTTCTGTATATTTTGGTGACCAGTGCGACGTAATAGGCTGACTTCATGCGACCCTCGACCTTGAACGAGTCGATCCCGGCTTCCTTCAGTTTGTCCAGGTGTTCTATCAGGCACAGGTCCTTTGAGTTCATGACATATGTTCCGCGCATATCCTCTTCGATGGTGAATTCCTCGTCGGGCCTGGTCATCTCTTTAAGCCGGTATTCCCAGCGGCAGGGTTGGGTACATTCGCCCTGGTTGGCGCTGCGGTCTGTCATATGTTTTGAAAGCAGGCATCTGCCAGAGTAGGACATGCACATGGCTCCGTGGATAAAAAGCTCCAGTTCAACATCTGGAACATCTTTTCTTATCTTTTTGATCTGTTCAAGGTTTAGTTCTCTTCCCAGCACTATCCTTTTTACCCCCTGATCCCTCCAAAATTTCACGGCCTCGCTGTTAATGGTATTAGCCTGTGTACTCAAATGTATCTTTGTTTTTTTGTCTAGTTGTTTGATAAGGGAAAGGAGTCCGGGGTCAGAGATGATGACGGCGTCGATGCCAAGGTTGATAGCTTTTGCAAGGTACTCCATCATCCCGGGCAGATCATCGTCAAACGGAAAAATATTCATTGCAAGATATACTTTAACGTTGTGTTTTTTTCCTATGCCTGCGCCTATGCCTAGGCCTTTGATATCGAAGGCTGTCTGTTGTGTGCGAAGCGAGTAGGGGCCAGCGCCGACATAGACGGCATCCGCGCCAAAGCGCGCGGCAGTCTCGAGCTTTTCAAGGTCGCCGGCTGGTATTAGCAGTTCGGGGGTTTTCATATGTATAATTGGTAGCCCTAAGGGGAATCGAACCCCTATTTGTACCTTGAGAGGGTACCGTCCTAAACCGTTAGACGATAGGGCCATGTATTATTTATTATACCACAAAAAATCTGGTTGAAATTTGTGGGTTTGTTGGTTTTCGGTTGGTTTGAGGTTTGTAGTTTGTGGTTGGTAGTTCATTTTCTCAATGCTATAATATTGCATCATGGCCGAGACAAAGGATGAAATTAAAAAGCGGCTTTACAAATCGATAATCATCCAGAGCATCCTGAAGGATATTGACGATTCATACAAGAACGATATCCTTGGCGGCTGTATCATCCTTATTTTCTGTGCCGTCAGTACCATGGCCTTTCTTTCTACCCCCAAAGACCACGAAGAAGTGACCGGCAGGGATTTTAAGGGATGGGTGGAAAAATATTTATCCTCCGGCGAAGACCAGTCATACAATTATGACCCCATCGACATGTGGGCGGCCCGTTGCGGCATTCTTCACAGATACAGCCCAACGTCAAAATATACAGACAAGAAACGCGCCAAAAAATTCACCTACAATATGAGCCAAAATCATGTTATAAAGGATAGCAATACG
>JAHJBW010000011.1 GCA_018813405.1 Candidatus Margulisiibacteriota bacterium
CAAAGACCCACGATCTGCGCTATGGGCTTGAGCTTTACCATGAATGGAACCAGGACAACCCGGACTTTAAACGTCCCTGGTCCGAGGTGTGGGCCAATCTGTCTTTCCGCGACACCAATTTCTATTTCGAGGATTTCAATTCCTACATCTTATCCTATCAACAGCTTTTTGGGATCTACTTTGGCGGCGTAAAGCCTTATATAAGGCTGGATTTTACAACTTCCGGCAAGGACTATTCCTGGTTGAACAGCCTTGTTTTTGGACCGGGCCTGCGCTTTGAGCCCTTCAGGTTCTCTGAGGACCGTAACCCGTGGATAAACAAGTTCAAGATGTTTGTTGAGTATTTGACAGTAAGCTGGCTCAAACAGTCCGACGGCAGGCCCAGCCAGGACCTGCGCTTTGGCGTCGACCTTAGAATATACATTAATTAGGCACCAGCCTGCCCACTTCGCAGTGAGGCGAGCCGGCAGGCTGGTTAGGAATTAGGCATTATGTATCTTGTAGTCGGGTTGGGAAACCCGGGAAAAGAATACGAGAATACCCGCCACAACATTGGCTTTAAGGTCGTGGATGCCCTTGCCATGCGCAACGGCCTAAAGCAATACAAGGAAAAACAGCGTTCCATGCAGGGCGAGATCAAGCTTGACGGCCACAAAGTTCTTCTTGTACAACCGCTTACCTACACGAACAACTCCGGCGAAGCAGCAGCGGAAATATTGCGCTGGCACAAGGTCCCGCCCTCGCGTCTTATTGTAGCCTACGATGATGTTGACCTTGATGTCGGCCAGATAAAGGTGCGCGACAAGGGCGGCGCCGGCGGCCACCACGGCATCGAGTCGATCATCGCGTACATCAGGACCAATGAATTCGTCCGTGTCAGGGTTGGAGTAGGCAGGGATTCCCTGGCAGGCGATGTTTCAGACTATGTCCTGGCCCCCATTCCTCCCGGGCAAAAGGGAATATTGGATTACGCGGTCATCTCTGCCGCGGAAGCCGCTGAGACCGTCATAGCAAAAGGCCTGCAGCAGGCCATGAATCTATTTAATAGATGAGCATCTCCCAGAGCATCGAAAAACTATCAAAGTTCAAAGAGCTTGACCGGACACGCTTGGGCGGCCTGCCTCAAAGCGCCAAAACCCTTGTCCTGCTTGCTTTGCAAAAAAGAAAGAACACCCCCATACTGGCCATAACTTCTTCCAGCAAGCTTTGCCTGGGGTTTCAACAGGAAGCGGCTGTCCTGGGAGGCGAGCGCGCGGAAATATTCCCCGCGCCGGACGAACGGGCTCAGGCGGTAGAGACGACCGGCAAAAGACTGGAGTGCCTCAAAAGCCTGCTTTCCGGAGATACGAAGATCTTTTTTGCTCCTGCCAAAGCCATGGCGTGGAAGACCAGCCGAGAACAAAGGGAGATACTGTTGTCTGTCGCCATGGAGATCGGGCCGGATGAATTGTGCGTAAAACTTGTTGATCATGGTTATGCGCGACAGGCGATCGTGGGAGAAAAAGGGGAGTTTTGCGTAAGAGGCGGCCTGATAGATATATTCCCGTCAAACGGAAACTATCCTGTCAGGATCGAGTTTTTTGGCGAACGAATAGAATCCCTGAGGGCCTTTGATCCGCAAGACCAGCGCTCTATTAACAGGATCGACAGTGTTGATATACTCCCCGCGGTCGAAAAAGCGGAGGTCCCGTTCCTTGAAATGCTTCCCCGCAACATGCTTCTCGTTGTCGACGAACCCCTTGACGTATCCCGCTCCGCGGAAGGCTTCTTCGAAGAGATAGAAAAAAGAAGGGATATCGAACTTTCAAGTTTTCTTACCATCGAGGAAGAACCTCTTTTTGAGAGCGTCCCGGAATTCAAAGGTGACCTGGAGAAATTTGAAAAGCATTTTGAGGAGGTCCGCGACAGGGATAAGTACATTGTAAGCAAGCACAAGTCCAGGCTGGCCTGGCCTGTTGTCGAAGGCCAAATATCCTGCGGCTTTACATCGAACAAACTGAAAACAGAGGTTTACTCCGATCGTGAAATATTCGCGGAACAGGCCCTGTTCCAGCCCAAGGCCCCGCCGGTCAAGGAGGGCGTCAACGAAGCACTGCTGGCGGACCTGAAAATGGGCGACTTTGTGGTACACGAGAATTACGGGGTGGGGGTTTATCGCGGCATGCGGAGAATGGAGCTTGAAGGTGTGGAGAGGGAATACATACTGCTTGAATATTTGAACGAGGACAGGATATATGTCCCGCTGACCATGATGGGGCTTATAGAAAAATACTCAAGCGGCGGGGACTTTCACCCGCGGCTATCCAACCTGCGCACCAAAGAGTGGCACAGGACGCGGGACAGGGTAAAAAGCTCCATCAAGGACATGACAGAAGAACTGCTCGAAATCTACGCCGCCAGGGAAAAGAACCCGGGGTACGCATTTGCCCCCGACGACGTATGGCAGTCGGAACTTTCCGCCACGTTCCCCTACCAGGAAACGCCCGACCAGGCCAGAACCATCAAACAGGTGAAAGATGACATGGAAGCGCCGCGTCCCATGGACAGGCTGGTCTGCGGCGATGTTGGCTACGGCAAGACCGAGGTCGCGCTCCGCGCAGCGGCCAAGGCTGCCTCGGTAGGCAAACAGGTCGCCATCCTCGTTCCCACCACACTGCTGGCGGAACAGCATTACAACAATTTCAAGGAGCGGTTCAAGACACTGCCTTTTTCGGTCGAAATGCTTTCGCGCTTCAGGAGCAGGGATGAACAGAAGAAGATATTAAAGCAGGTGGACGAGGGGCTGTGCGACGTGGTCATTGGCACGCATCGGCTACTGCAGAAGGACGTGAACTTTAAATGCCTGGGACTGGTGATAGTGGACGAAGAACAGCGCTTTGGGGTGCGCCACAAAGAGAAGCTGAAAAAACTGCGCAAGACCGTGGACGTCCTGACCCTTAGCGCCACGCCCATCCCGCGGACCCTCTATCTCTCCCTGGCCGGCGTGAGGGACCTTAGCACCATTAACACCCCGCCGCTTGACCGCTCTCCCATACGCACCTATGTGCTGGAATGGTCGGACGCGGTTGTAAGGGAAGCCATTCTTAAAGAGCTGGACCGCGGCGGACAGGTTTATTTCGTATACAACATCGTGGAAAAAATGCAGGCCATGCTCTCTCGGCTTAGAAAGCTTGTTCCCGAGGCCCGCATAACCATGGCGCACGGGCAGATGAACGAGAAAAAGCTTGAGACCACCATGATGGAATTTCTTGCAAGAAAACACGATGTGCTTCTTTGCTCGACCATCATCGAGTCGGGCATAGATATCCCTACCGTCAACACCGTTCTAATAGACCACGCCAACCGTTTTGGCCTTGCCCAGCTGTACCAGCTGCGCGGCAGGGTCGGGCGCTCAACGGTCAGGGCTTACTCGTATCTTTTCTATCACAAGGAAAATATCCTTACCGAAACCGCCGTTGAAAGGCTAAAGGCCATCCAGGAATTCACCGCCCTGGGATCGGGATACAAGCTGGCCATGCGCGATCTAGAAATACGCGGCTCCGGCAATCTTTTGGGCGCCCAGCAGTCGGGGCACATAGCGGCAGTAGGTTTTGATCTGTACTGCGAGCTTTTAGAAGAAGCGGTCCGGGAGATAAAGGGGATCACTGATCCCACCCCCCGGCAGGTGGTCGTTGAAATTAAGACCGATGCCTATATCCCTTCGGAATATATTGACGACGAAAGACAGCGTCTGGCGCTTTATCGCCGAATGAACCTTTTGGACAACAAGTTCCAGATAGACGACATGAAGAGGGAGCTTGAAGACCGGTTCGGCAGGGTCCCCGGGGCGCTCAAAAAGCTGTTCAACATTTTGTATCTTAAGGTAGCGGCCAAGGAAAAGGGAGTGCGCGAGATCAGGGAAAAAGAGAATTTTGTTCATGTCGAATGGTTTGACGGAAAGAGCAAGTCTATCAAGCTGAAGGGTGTGTCGGAAGACAAGAAACTTGAAGGCCTGTACAGGGCTATTGGCTGATCCTTTGCATGAATTCTCTGATGATCCTCTGTTTACGGATGGTGGCCATGGGCTTTCCGTATTTGTCTTTTATCAGCAGGGTGCCGTTCTGTATGGTGATCTTGCCTTTTTCGACATCTTCGCGGGTACAGCTTGAAAGATAAACGGTTATCAATAGGTCGCGGACCTGGGGATTGAGCTTGCCGCCCAGGAAGAATTTTGGCTCCACCACGACCTCGGTATGCACGCCTTTAATGGGGCGGCTGTTCTGGTCATAGTCTTTCCAGAAACGCTTCAAAGCTTCTTCCAACCTGTCAATATTCGTTATTTCTTTATCCATTAGACTATCTCCCATCCCAGCGCCTGCAGTTCCGCAATGGCGCCGCGAATCACTTTTGCTTCGCAATATCCGCCCAGGCAGGCCCTTAATAGGGTCTCCGGGTTGTTGACCTCGACGCTGTCTGCCGCCTGGAATTTTTCTTCAAGCTGAGCAATGCTCCGGGCCGAAAAGCTGGGATTGTGCGCGACAAACGGCAACGAGGGTTGTCTCTGGCCCTGGGGGGCCAACAAGGTGCCGGGGTTCTTAAATCCTTCTTTTTGCATCTTGGCAACAAGGGCGGCCAGCTTTGACTGTATCTTGGGGTCACGGGCCGCTTTGACCAGTTCTCCAAGCTTCAGGTGGATCTGGTTATCATTTTCGTTGGGGGACAGAGCGCCGCTCTTAAGGCCATCGTTGAGTATTTTGAGCGCGCATACCAGCGAGGAAGGCTCGAATTTTCTTTCGGCCAGGAAAGCGAAAAGATCCTCTCCTTTTACGGAAGTGTTTTCTTCGTCGAAATGGAACCTGATGCCTGACAGCGCCTTTTTGGACAAGATGTCTGCCAGCCCCTGTAAAATGCGGGGATCGATGGACGACAATGAAGGCCCCATAACGCTCTGGTTTTGCAGCCTTTTTATCTGATCGGTAATATTTATTGGTCGTGAAAAGCTTGATGGAATTGCCATTTTATCCCCTCATATAATATATCGGGCCATCTCGCGAAAAACTTGCATGCCTTCGCCCTTCGTGGCTCCGAAGTGCAGGCATATATGCTATAATTATATATAATGAAAGAGTTCGATAAGCTTGTTGAAGTGGTCCATATCCTCCGAAAAGAGTGCCCCTGGGACAAGGAACAAACCCTGCAATCACTTAAGCCCTATTTATTGGAGGAAACTCAGGAAGCCATAGAAGCCATCGAAGAAGAGGATGATGAGCTTTTGGCCGAGGAGCTGGGGGACAAGCTTTTGCACGTTGTCATGCTGGCCGAGATGCTCAAGGAAAGAAAGACGGGCGACATAAAAAAGGTGGTCCTTGGGATCACAAAGAAAATGATACGCCGCCATCCGCATGTGTTTGGCAAAAATAAACTTAAGACAGCCGGGCAGGTCTTGAAGCAGTGGGGGCAGATCAAAAAGAAGGAAAAAGCGCGCAAGCGCGAGAAGGGGAGAAAAAGATGAAGATCAACTGGAGGGGCGTCTTATTTTGGGGATTGATATTACTGCTTATTTTGACACTGTTCATGCCTTTTCTGGGAGAAAGGCGCGGCCAGGAAATGAGCTTTTCCGAATTCCTGAACCAGCTTGACCGCGGGCAGATAGCCTCGGTTGTCATAAGCGGGGACCAGGTTGCCGGCAAGCTCTCTGATGGCAAAACTTTCAAGACCAGGGCCCTAAACTATCCCAACCTGGTGCCCATGCTGAGGGAAAAGGGCGTGGACATCAATGTCGAAGCCCCCATGGAATCCAGCTGGATGCTTAATTTCCTGGCACAACTTTTACTGCCTCTCCTGCTTTTCGGAGGTCTCTGGTATTTGCTAATGAGGCAGGCATCTTCCGCCAACAATCAGGCTTTCCAGTTCGGCAAGTCCCCGGCCAAACCGCTTATGGGCAGGCCCAAGGTGACTTTTGCCGATGTGGCCGGCGTGGAAGAGGCCAAGGATGAGCTCAAGGAGATCGTTGATTTCCTTAAGACCCCGCAAAAGTTCCAGGCGCTGGGCGCCAAGATCCCCAAAGGATTGCTTCTGATGGGAGCGCCCGGTACCGGCAAAACCCTGCTGGCGCGGGCCATTTCAGGCGAGGCAGGAGTGCCGTTCTTTTCCATTTCCGGGTCGGACTTTGTAGAAATGTTCGTAGGTGTTGGCGCGTCGCGCGTGCGCTCTGTTTTTCGCGAGGCCAAAAAGCAGACACCGGCCATCATTTTTATGGATGAGATAGACGCGGTGGGACGTCACAGGGGGGCGGGTTTGGGAGGCGGGCATGACGAGAGGGAGCAGACGCTTAACCAGCTTTTGGTAGAAATGGACGGTTTTGATCCCAAGACCAATATTATTGTGATAGCCGCTACCAACCGGCCGGACATACTGGACCCCGCGCTCTTGCGTCCCGGCAGGTTTGATCGCCAGGTTGTATTGGACAAGCCGGACCTGAAGGGCAGGGAAGAGATATTAAAGATACACGCCCGCGAAAAACCGCTGGCAGATGATGTTGACCTCAAGGTTGTGGCCCGCAGGACGCCGGGATTTACCGGCGCGGACCTGGAGAATGTCTTGAACGAAGCGGCTATTCTTGCGGCTCGCGCTGACAAAAAGCAGGTCTTCATGGAAGAAGTGGAAGAGGCTATTGATCGGGTCATGGCAGGGCCGGAAAAGAAAAGCAGGGTCATCTCTGACAAGGAAAAAAAGATCGTTGCCTATCACGAAGTTGGCCACGCCATGCTTTCAAAGATCCTGCCCAACTCTGACCCTGTCCACAAGGTCTCTATCCTCCCCCGCGGAATGGCGCTGGGCTATACCCTTCAGCTTCCGCTCGAGGACAAATACCTTGTTTCGCGCAGTGAGGTGGTCGACCAGATAACGGTATTGCTTGGAGGCCGCGTGGCAGAAGAAGAGAACTTTGACGAAATAACCTCGGGCGCCCACAACGACCTGGAGAGGGCCACCGACCTGGCCCGCAAGATGGTGTGCGAATACGGCATGTCAGAGCTTGGCCCGCGCACCTTTGGACGCAAGGACCGCCAGGTTTTCCTGGGCCGCGACCTTGCCGAAAGGACCGACTATTCAGACGAAACGGCCAACGAGATAGACAAGGAAGTGAACGCTATCATTGAAAAATGCCATGTTCGGGCCAGGGGCATTGTCCGCTCGAACAAGGATTCCATGGACAAAATGGCCAGCCGTCTCATAGAGAAAGAAACGCTGGAAGGCGAAGAGCTAGAAAGCCTGCTCAACGAAATTAAAGCTGTCTAGATCTTCTCGAAATATAAAAATGCCTTGGCATGCTTGAAGGAATAGGGTTCCTCCGTGTAGACGGCATACCCTTCGTATCTCATGCCTTCCTTTTCGGCCAATTCTTTGCCAAGTGATTCCAGTCCGTGCCTTTCTTCGGCGCTCAAAATATTGATGGTCTCCGGGAGCTCTTTCTTAATAAGATAAACTGAATCCAGGCTCATTACAGCACCCCCTTTTTTTACCTGGCCTCGCTTGAACCTTTTTCTTTTTCAAGCTTGAACTTTTCGCAAAGTTCCTGCTGTGTTTTTGGCTGGACTTGTTCGTAGTGAGAAAAGCTGGTGCTGAATGTCCCCGCGCCGTGCGTGAACGATCTTAGTTGCGACGCGTAGTTGGCTATTTCTGCCATCGGGACCTGTGCCACCACTTTTTCCTCCTCGATCGTGACTATCCTTCCCCTGCGTTTGTTCATATCGTTGACCACTTCGCCTACATGCCTGGCAGGCTCATTGACCTGTATGACCGCGATGGGCTCCAGTATGGCCGGTCTGGCATCGGGAAACACCTTTTTCATGGCCAGGTGCGCGGCTATTTTGAATGAAAGATCGGACGAGTCGACATCGTGATATGAGCCGTCATACAGGGTTACCCTGACATCCACTATCGGATAGCCGGCTATTACGCCTTTTTCCAGCATCTCTGTGACGCCTTTTTCAACGGCAGGGATGTAGTTTTTGGGAATAGCGCCTCCCACGACTTTGTTGACGAACTCAAAGCCCTGACCCCTTGGCAGTGGCTCGATCTCCAGCCAGGCATCGCCGTACTGGCCATGGCCGCCGGTCTGTTTCTTGTGTTTGCCCTGTCCTTTTGCCCTGCCCATGATGGTCTCTTTGTAGGGGATCCTGGGTTGCTGTGTCTCGATCTCGATCTTGTACCGCTCTTTTAGCTTGTTGATGTATATCTCAAGGTGAACGTCTCCCATCCCTGAAATGATGCTTTCTTTTGTCTCGGGATCGTAATACATCTTAAAGGTGGGATCTTCTTTCATGAAGTTGGAAAAGCCTATGGCCATCTTTTCCTGGTCGGACTTGGTCCTGGGCCTGACCGCGAGTTTGACCGCGGCTTCCGGGTACTCGGCCATGGGCAGGGTGCAGTGATCTTTTTCACAGCAAAGGGTGTCCCCCGTACGGGTGGACTTGAGCTTGGGAAGTGCGGCGATGTCACCTGTTTGCAGGCTGGGTACTTCATTCTTTTGCTTGCCGCGGGTTATGGCGATCTGTCCTACACGCTCGCTGCTGCTGCGCTTTGGATTGTATACCGATGCCGAGGCGTTGAGCGTGCCCGAGCAGACCTTGATGTAGGTAAGTTCTCCGACATGCGGCTCGACGACCGTTTTAAAGACATAAGCCGAAAAGGAATCCCTGTCCGTCCTGGGCGAGGGCAGCCACTTGATAATAGCTTCGACCAGCTCCTTTGTGTTTTGATTCTTTAGGGCCGACCCTGCGATCACGGGGATGATCTTTCCTTCCGGAACACCCTTGTTAAGGGCGGATGACAGCTCCTCATCGCTTATGGGCTTGCCCTCCATATATTTTTCCAGCAAGGACTCGTCCACCTCGGCGGCTATCTCGACAAGCATCTCCCTGTATTGCTCCATGCCAGGCCCAATAGGGACCAGGCGGTTGCCGAATTTCTTGCGGGCGTCTTCGAGCACCCTGCCGAAATCGGCGCGTTCGTGGTCCATGCGGTTTATTAAGACCAAACGCGGCAGGTTCTTTTTGTCGGCCAGCTTCCAGAGGAGGTCGGTTGTGGTGGTGAACCCGTCAACGGCGTCAAAAACGAATACGGCGCTGTCAACCACTCGAATGGTAGAAATGGATTCTCCTAAAAAATCGGCGTAGCCCGGGGTGTCTATGAAGTTGATCTTGATGTCGTTGGTTTCTACTGGCAGGAGGGTCGCGTGGATACTGATCTGGCGTTTGATTTCCTCGGGGTCAAAGTCAGACACGGTGTTGCCGGAAGTAGTGGATCCCATTCGGGTTATCACCCCGGCATCAAAGAGCAGGGCTTCCATCAGGGAAGTCTTCCCTGCTCCCCCGTGTCCGAGAACCCCGACATTCCGGATCTTGTCGGTAGTATATTCTCGCATACGGAGATACCTCCAATTGTGGGACAACTATAGCACTGCACATAAAAATAGTCAAGATTTTTTGTGATATTCTATACGATAACCTGTAACTTTCTACCCGCATGAAAATATACCTGAAATTTACCACCTTGTTTCAAAGTTGCGTGATGGCTTTAAAATTAATCTGTTGGGCAAGGTCTTGTACCTTGCCATTAATGAAATAATTCAGGTATTATTATGGAGCATGGAAAACTTGAGCGGGCGCAAGCACAATGGTTGTTTAGAGATAATTTTAAGGGGAAAGAAGGCCCGCAGAATTAATATCTACGCTGAAACTTTGTGATGGACTTCCGAATTGCGGCGATGTGCCGAGAGTTCTTCATCAAGGAACTTTGCATAATCTAAAACCTCATCGATCTTTTTGGTCAATCTTCCCTCGGTTTTTTTCAGATCATCTTTGGTTGCAAGAGACTTTAGATCGTCTTTAGTCGCCATGTCTTTCTTAATTTCGGCTATGGCGTCTTTAAATTCTTTTAATTGGCTTTTTAGTTCCTTGTCCATAGAGTTCTCCAAATGACTTTTCAAATTATAGCAGTAATGCTAAATATGATGCAAGCGCCTAAAACAATTTTCGTGATATTATATCATTATGAAACTTTTTGAATGCGTCCCCAATTTTTCTGAGGGCAGGGACGATGTTCTTATCAAAGAGATCGTTCAAGCGGTAAGGGCTTGCAAGGTCCTTGATGTCCATTCGGACCCCGACCACAACCGCTCGGTCGTCACCTTTGTCGGCGATCAGGACAAAGTAAGGCGGGGCGCGGTAGAGCTTGCCGAACGGGCGTTTCAGCTACTCGACCTAAGGGAGCACGAAGGTGTTCACCCTCGCATTGGGGTGGTGGATGTTGTTCCCTTTATCCCGCTTGAAGAGACCGGCGCAACCATGAAAGAGGCCGTTAAGATAGCCCATCAGACCGGCAAGGAGATCTGCAAGCGTTTTGATGTGCCCATCTATTTTTACGATTTTGCCGCGACATCTGAAAACAAACGCAGTCTGCCGTTCATACGAAAGGGTGGGGCCCCTGACCTGGGCAGTGGTAGAAATCCTCATCACGGGGCTGTGGCAGTTGGAGCCCGCAGTTTTCTGATAGCGTTCAATGTCAACCTCAAGACGGCGGACATGGACTACGCCCGCTCTATTGCCAAGAACATCCGCGAGAAGGATGGGGGCTTGCCGGGGGTAAGGGCGTTGGGGCTGGCGTTGCCGAGCCGGGGCATCACGCAGGTCTCGATCAATATTGTTGACCACAAAGAGACAGGGCTTCTGGCGGTTTTTGATCAAGTGAAAATGTGGGCCAAGGAGTATGGGGTGGAGATATTAGAATCGGAGCTGGTGGGGATGATACCCAAAAGCGCTGTCTTTCAAGGCATGCGCGACTATCTTCACTTGAAATATTTCACAGAAAATAGCATAATAGAAACAAGGATATGACTACCCGAGACATCCCCAAAACCTACGATCCGTCTGCCGTTGAGCAGAAATGGTACAAATTCTGGGAAGAGAACAAGCTTTTCACCCCGGATGAAGGTTCCAAAGCGGAACCTTTTACCATCGTCATCCCGCCGCCCAATGTGACGGGCGCCCTGCATATGGGCCATGCCATCGACAACACCATCCAGGACATACTTATCCGCTGGAAAAGGATGCAAGGCTTTAACACCCTGTGGGTCCCCGGCACCGATCATGCCGGCATTGCCACCCAGAATGTGGTAGAAAAACAGCTCCGCTCCGAAGGAACCAGCAAGGACGACCTTGGCAGAGAAGAATTCGTCAACCGCGTCTGGAAGTGGAAAGAAGAATACGGATCTCGCATTACCACTCAACTAAGAAGGCTTGGCGCTTCCTGCGACTGGACAAGGGAGCGCTTCACCATGGAC
>JAHJBW010000004.1 GCA_018813405.1 Candidatus Margulisiibacteriota bacterium
AAGGAAGCGTTCTACCACTGAACTAACCGCCCATTCTAGAAGGTCCGCCTTCGGCGAGACAGGCGCGGGGCGGAGTCGAACCGCCGTATTGCTGTTTTGCAGACAGCTGCCTTACCACTTGGCTACCGCGCCACAATAAGCGGGAGACGGGGCTCGAACCCGCGACCTTCTGCTTGGGAAGCAGAAGCTCTACCAACTGAGCTACTCCCGCATTTCTCCCTGGTCTTCCGGGACCATGGCCTTTTTCAGTTTCAGGGTAGCTTCTTTGCTTATACGGCTGACCTGTGACTCAGAAAGGCCTATTTCTTTGCCTATCTCTTTGAAGGTTTTATCCTGTTTATAGTAGTTTTCAACAACATATCTTTCTTTTTCGTCAAGCTTTTCAAGCGCGGTGTCCACGTGCATTATCTCGTCGACCGTGTTGTGCACCACTGCCTCGCGGTTAAAGGCCAGGTATACGTGGGCCGCGGAATTGATCCATTCGTGCATGCCGGATACCGTGTCCATCTTTTTTTTGCGCAGGTAATCCTGCATGGCGCCCTTGAGGCGGAAGTTAACGTAAGACCACAGCTCTCCCCGGCGGGGATCCCAGTTCTTTATGGCTTCAACAAAGGCGATCCTGGCTTCGGATGCCAGGTCGTCGGCTTCGGACTTGGCGATGTGGCGGGGAAGGCTCCTTACATACCAGCTAACGGTCGAGCTGATCTGGCTGTTGTACTTTTCCAGGACCTCGTCGGTCTTTTCCAGGAACTTATTGCGCATTACCCTTACTATCTGGTCTTCAATATCCTGTTTTCCGGGCATTTTTATCTCCGTTTTTTAAAGTCCTGGTCCACCGCTTTGATCAATTCATTTTCAGACTCTTCCGGGTTCTTAAGATTTTTGGAAAACTTGCGAGCGGTGTCCCTGGTGAACTTGAAAAAGCGCTGAATAACTGGATGCAAACCAGCAGGGGCAGTTGTAGTTGTGCCTCTGACTGTCCTGGGGGCTGTCCTGGATACTTTTTTGCTCACAATGTCACTATTTTAGCAGGTTTTAGGCGGGTGTTCAACTTTTTAAGTTTCGGCGCTTATCATGCCGATGCTCTGGACCTTTACCTGCGGCACGATCTCGTTATAGGAAAGCACTGCCACATCGGGGAAGCTTCTCTCTATGAACCTTTTGAAATGCTGCCTTAATCTTGGCGAGCAGAGCAGTACAGGGGAAAGCTTCATGCGGTTAAAATTGCGGATGTTCCTTTGTATCTGCAAAAGTATGCGCTCGCCCATATTTGGGTCCACGGCCAGAAAAGACCCGTATTCCGACTGGTGTATGGCGCCGATCAGGTTCTCTTCCATGGCGGGATCCAGTGTCGCCACCGTTATTACTCCTTCTTTGTCTGTGTAGGATTCGCATATCTGCCTGGCCAGGGACTGTCTTACGTATTCCGTGAGCACATTAACATCCCTTGAAAGATGAGCATAATCCGCCAGCCTTTCCAGTATGGTCGACAGGTCGCGGATGGAAACCCGCTCCCTTACCAAAAGCTGCAAAACCTTGTGGACCTGGCCTAAAGAAAGCATGTCGGGAACAAGCTCCCTGACAATGGCGGCGTTGGAGTTTTTGACCAGCTCGATCAGGGATTGCACGTTCTGCCGGGTCATTATCTCGTCGGCAAAACGCTTAATTACCTCGGTAAAATGAGTTGAGATGGCTTCTACTGGATCCATAAAATCGATGCCATTTTTCTGGAGCTCCTGCAAAAACTCGTCAGGGACCCAGACCACGGGATCGTTGTTTAAAGGATTCTTGGCCTCTATGCCGGTTATGCCTTTCTCTTTAAGCGCGGCCAGGGTCTTTTTGACCATGTGATGGCCAAGGTAGGCATCGCCGGTAGAAACTTTGGTGCCGCGGATGTTTATGTCGTACTGGTTGGGAGGCAGGGAGAGGTCGTCCATTACGCGCACGCCAGGGATGACAAAGCCCAGCTCCTGGCCGATCTGATAGCGGATAAGGGTTATCCTCTCAAGCAGGGCTCCTTTTTGTCCTGGATCGATAAGCGGAATAAGGTTCCTTCCCGCCTTCAGGGCCAGTGGATCAAGACCAAGTGTCCCCAAAATGCTTTCCGGCTTTTTTAAGGTCTCTTTGGCGGACATCTCTTCTGTGATAACGGCAGACTCATCCTTTTGCTGGCGCGTCTGAATCATAACTATGGCCACCACTCCGCAGACCGCCGCCAGGAACAGGAATGGGATGGTGGGCAGGCCAGGCACCAGGGCAAAGACGCCCAGTATCATTGCAACAAAAGCAAAAGCGCGCGGCTGAGTGAATATCTGCGAGGCCACATCTGTGCCCAGGCTCATTTCTGAAGCCGATTTGGTGATGACCAGCCCTGCGGCTATGGAAATAATAAGGGCGGTAACCTGGGCAATAAGCCCGGCGCCTACCGTCAGCAAGGCGTAGGTGGTAAGGGCGTCCATGATCCCCATGCCCCTTTGCAGCCAGCCGATCAAAATGCCGCCGACTATATTGATCAAGACTATTATTATGCCTGCGATGGAGTCGCCGCGGACGAATTTATTGGAACCGTCCATACTGCCGAAGAAAGTGGCTTCCCTTTCGATTTTCCTGCGCCTGGCGCGTGCTTCGTTGGCGTCTATCAGTCCCGCGTTAAGGTCGGCGTCAATGGACATTTGCTTTCCGGGCATGGCGTCCAGCGTAAAGCGGGCGGCCACTTCGGCCACTCGTTCAGATCCCTTGGTAATGACCAGGAATTGTACGATGGTGATTATGGCAAAGACGATTATGCCCACAATATAGTTGCCAGCCACCACGAAATTGCCAAACGCTTCGATCACCTGGCCGGCATAGCCCTGTACCAGCAAAAGCCTGGATGCCGCGATGTTGAGCGACAGCCTGTAAAGCGTTACTATCAATAGAACGGTCGGAAAGGCGGCGAATTCCAGCGGCTCTTTAAGGTACATTGCTACCAGCAGTACGATCAAGGAGAAAGCCAGGCTGATCGTTATGAGAAGATCAAGCAAAAAAGCGGGCAGGGGGACTATGATAAGGGCAATGATCCCCACAATGATAATGCCCACCGCCATATCGTTGAGGCTGAAAAGGTTCCTTAAATTTTTTATTTCTATGTTTGGTAATGCCATATAATATAAAATCTTAAAAATTAAATCTTAAAACCTAAAACTTAAATCCTGATCAGGGACGATCTTATTGATTCTACATTCATTAATTCAGGTCTTCAAGGCAAAGTTTTCGGCGGCTGCCGCCGGGCTTCCCTCTCCTTTTTCTTCTTGTAAACATAGGCCAGCACTTCTGCCACGGCCTGATAAAGCTGTCTTGGCACTTCCCGGTTCAGCTTGGTGGTGCGGTAAATGGACCGGGCTAGCGGCTCGTTCTCGACCACCGGCACATAATGCTCTTCGGCGATCCGGCGTATGTCTTGCGCTATAAGCCTTTCGCCCTTTGCCAGCAGAAGGGGCGCCTTCATCCTGGCCTGGTCATATTTTAAGGCGACGGCAATATGGGTCGGGTTGGTCACTACCACGTCGGCCTGTGGAACGGCGGCCATCATCCTTTGCTGGGCCACCTGCCTTTGCATGTCGCGCATTCTTTGCTTGACCTGCGGGTCCCCCTCCAGACGCTTGTATTCTTCTTTAACTTCCTGCCGCGTCATCTTAAGCCCGCGCATATATTCCCAGCGGCGGTACAAATAATCAAGCACTGCCACCACCAGATAAAATATCCCAACTCGCATCGCGACCGTATACGCCATTGACCCACCCAGTACCAGCGCGTCAAAAGGCTGGCCGTCCATCAGTACTATCACATAGGGCAGGTCGTCCCGTATCACTATCCAGCCGATGTAGAACACTATCAATATTTTCAGTATGGACTTGAACGTTTCCACCAGGCCCTGCAAAGAGAACATCTTTTTGAGGCCGGAAAGCGGGCTTAACCTTTCAAGTTTTGGTGAAAGCGGGTCGGCGCTCATAACAAAACCGGTCTGCATGGCCTCGGCAACTAGCGCCGCCACAAAGGTCACCGCGAAGATAGGCGCCAGCGTAAAGGCCATGGCCCTGAGCCCCATTACCAGCAGGTAGGCCACGAATGAAAGAGAGAACTCGTTGGCAACATAGGGGATCTGGGCAAAAATACCGGCTGCCATGTCAAAGAGCTGCTGCCACATGAACGCCCCCATGTACCTGAAGAGGAAATATGAAAGCAAAAGCAGGACGGCAGTGGTTATCTCGCGGCTTTTGGCTACCTGTCCCTTTTCTCTTGCCTCTCGCAACCGATGAGGCGTTGGCTCCTCGGTACGTTCTCCGCCTTCTTCACCCATTGGACACTTCTCCTATCCTATTGTATGGCTACCAGCAGCTTGAGCAGCTCTTCTCCAAGTATACCCAGCATGTTGGCAATGTGTTTGACCAGCAATGGAACTGTTAGCAGTATTCCTATCAGGCCCAGGGTGGGCCGGACCTGGAAGCTTAACATAAAGACGTTAACCTGCGGTGCCACACGGCTTACAATGCCGAAAACAAAGCTGGCCATTATGAACAATATCAAAAGGGTAGGCGCGGAAAGCATAAAACCTACCGCAAAAAGCTTTGACCCCAGCGTTATTATCTGCAGTACCAGCGCCCCGTTCCCGAAATTGGCGAGCTGGCCGGCCGGTATCATGTTGAAGCTTTTATAAACTCCCGCAAGCACCATGTGATGGCCGTTGATGATCAGAAACATGGTTATCATGGTAAAGAAGAAAAGCCGGCCGACAATGGATATCTGGCTTCCAAAGATCGGGTCAAAGGACTGGGCTACGGAAAGCCCCATCTGAAGGTCAATTATCTCGCCCGCCGCCTGGACAGAAACGAAGATCAGGTTGGCTATAAGTCCTATAAGCAGGCCGATGGTGAACTCGGAAGCCAGCACCAGTAAAAGAGACACGGTGGTTGTGGGCAGGGCGCTCGAAACAGGCACCACAAACCACATCACTGCCGCGGTCCAGACGCTCAGGGCGACTTTGGCAGGGGTGGGGAAGGAGCGCGACGAAAAGACGGGCGTTTGCACCATAATGCCGCCGATCCTGGTGACTATCAAAAGGAATACGCTTAATTGCGCAAGTGAAATTATCATGCTAACGCACCATGGCCGGAATATTGGACCAGAGAGAAGTGGTAAAATCCACTACGATGGAGATCATCCAGGGAGAGGTGAAAGCCAGCATAAACAATACTGCTATGACCTTTGGGACAAAGGTAAGGGTCTGTTCCTGTATCTGCGTGACCGCCTGGAATATGCTGATGACCAGGCCTACCACGAGGCCGACACCCACTACCGGCATTGATACCAGCAGCAGGGTCATAACACCCTGATAGATGACCTGTACTACAAAATCTTGCGTCATTGTCTAAAACTCATCAATACCCCCCGGGTTATAAGGTTCCAGCCGTCGACCAGCACAAAGAGCAATATCTTGAACGGCAGGGATACCATGACGGGGGACAGCATGAACATGCCCAGCGAAAGCAGTATGTTGGCAACGGTAAGGTCGATTATTATGAACGGAATGAAAAGCAAGAAACCTATTTGAAAGCCGGTCTTAAGCTCGGAGATCATGTAAGAAGGTATGACCACAAAAATGGGGACATCGTCGGCTGTTTTAGGGACCTCGATCCTGGCGAACTGCACAAAAAGCGCCAGGTCCTTTTCCCTGGTCTGTTTGAGCATGAACTTTTTGAGCGGGTCCATGCCTTTTTCAAAGGCCTGGGTCATGCTTATCTTGCCCTGGTTGTAAGGTTTTACCGCGGCATCGTTTATCTCGTTCCACACGGGGGTCATTACGAACACTGTCATGAAAAGGGCAATGCTTATTACCACGGGGGAGGGAGGGATGTTGGCAGTGCCAATAGCTGTCCTTAACATTGACAGTACGATAATTATTCTCAGGAAGCTGGTGACCGACATTAAAAAGAAAGGGACCAGGGAAATTACCGCCAGCGAAAGTATAAGCTGTACGCTTTGCGAAAATTGCGGCGCGTTCAAAAGTTGAGCGACATCCAGTTGTCCCGGCATTTATTTTTTTTCTCCTTCTTCAAAGCTGTCCAGTTTAACGATGTCCTTATTGCTTACCACGACCAGGTATTCTTTTCCCCTGGCCTTAAGAAGATAGGCGGTGACATGAGGTTCCAGGCCTATTCTTTCCAGCACTTCCATGAACTTGCCTTTGGGCGTTACCTGCAGCCTGGGAAGCAGGTATTTCGAGGCCAGGTATATAAGCCCCAGCACAATGATAAGGGAAAAGATCACCTGCATGACGTAGCCAAAAGTAATAATAGGCGCGGTTTGCAGGGACAGCGGTTCAAATGTCTTTGATGCGGCCGATTGTACGAGATCGTTCATTTTATGTTTACGCCGGTTATCCTTATGCCATATGAGTCGTCTATAGCCACCACTTCACCCTGGGCTACCAGTTGTCCTCCCACTTTTATGTCCAGCGGTTCTCCCGCCAGCCGGTCCAGTTCTATGATCGAGCCCTCTTGCAGGTCCAATATCTCGCGCAGGGAAAGCTTTGTCCTGCCCAGTTCGGCAACGACCTCTACAGGTATTTCAGATATGGTCTTTTCGCCAAGATGGGCCCCTTTTGCTTCGGTAGATATCTCGGGGAAGTGCACTTTTTTAACGTCCATTATTCTTCAGCTCCTTTCTCTTCTTCGTCTTCGCCGAAAAGATCTTCCTCAAAATCTTCTCCCAGATCGTCATCAAACTCTTCTTCTTCGTTATCTTCGACTGTTTCTTCCTCGACATCTTCAGCGAAAGCCTCTTCTTGCGGTACAGTTTCGGTTGTCTCCTCGCTGAATTCTTCCTTGAACTCATCGGGGACTTCTATCTGGGGAGGCGCTATCTTTAGCGCGGCTTCCTTGTCGATCCTGACTATCCTGGCGGCCAGCTTGCTGTTGAAAGTTCCCGGCTGTCCGAGCAGTATCTTGCCGTCCGCCATTTTTACGACGATGGCGTCGCGGATCGAATTGTCCAGTTCCAGGACATCGCCGGCCTCTATATTGAAAAGATCGGCGGTGGATATGGTGGTCGTGCCAAGTATCACCTCAAAATTAAGTTTTATCTCATTGAGTATTTCTTTGGGCAGTCTGTTGATAGGCAGGGGCTTTTTTCCACCCTTGACCGCGGCTTTGCCAAGCAAGTCTTTGAGCAGTTTCGCGGAATAGCCGATCACTACCGTCCCGTGTATGCCGTTCAGTGATATCTTGAGCTTGAAATAGGCGTAAGACGATTGTTCGTTGATGGAACTGTCGGGATCAATAAAAGGGCTGGCGGCCACCTGGCAGGAAAGGGACGTAAAAAGGTCGTTGAATATTTTGTTGTAAGCGGGAAGCGCGCTTTCGAGCACTGCTTCAACGGCTATCTTTTCAGCGTCGGTGAGTTCTCTCTTCAGCGACCCGCTGTTCTTTGAACCCAGCGCCTGGTCGAGCATTGCCTCTGCCAGGGGCATGTCCAGGGAAATGAATATCTTTTCAGTAATATCGGGGGTGGTTATGGTCCCCTGGACGATCTGAAATGTCAGGCCGCGGACAAAGCTTGAATACGCGCTCTGAAAGGCATCGATGCTGAATATTTCAAGTGCGCCGCTGATGTTCTTTTTTATTGCTCCGGCCAGGCTTTCGGCGAAATGATAGTGCATCATATGGGCGGTTTGCAGTTCTTCTTCTGACAGTCTGTCAAAGCCATAAAGGCCGGATTGTATCTTTTTACCGCTGACCTTTACGGGTTTATAGGTGGTCCAATCCCCCAGAGCAGGGGAGAGTTTCAAGCTCCTTTTTTGAGGAGCTATCTCTTTAGATTGCTGCTCAGCCATAAATTGTATTATATACTAATTTATCCCAATCTTGTAATAAAAGATGAAATAAGGTCAGAGGCCATCCTTACAATGCTAAGGTTGCCGTTCATGGCCTCCTGCATTTTTAAGGTGTCTATTGTCTCACCCAGATAGAAAACGTTGGACTGCTCAAGCTGTCCCGGCGAAATGGTGCCCGCGGTGCCTCCGGGAGCTGCAGCGGCCGCCGCTGAGCCCGAGGCCATGGTTTCTTTGAGTGTGGTTCCCTGCGCCTGCAGAAGGCCGCCGGGGTTCTCAAAATAGGTCATGGCAATGCGATATCCTGTGGGCAAAGTGTTGTAGAGCAGTTGGCCCGATGAATCCCATGAGTAGTTGGCCGAACTGCCAGCCAGGCCGGTAATGGGCACCATCGAGCCCGCGCTGTTCAAACCATATACCTGCATGCCGCTCTGGTTTACAAGATTACCGGACACGACACTGAATTGTCCTGCTCGACTGTAGAGATTTGTATTGCCGCCATCGTTGCTCACGATAAAGAATCCCTGACCGCTTATGGCCAGGTCAATGTTATTGGCCGCGACTAAATCGCCCTGGCTCATGTCGACATTGACGCCTGCCACGGCTACTCCCTGACCAAACTGCATGGGGTTTGTGCCACCCAGGTTGTCAGAGCCGGATGCCGGTGTGCCGGCGCTGAGCACTTTCTCGAAGATGGACTGGAACGAAACATCCAGCCGTTTATAACCTACCACCGACATGTTGGCGATATTGGCGGAATGCACGTTAAGTGCGGAATTATAAACTTCAATCGCGTTCTGGGCCTGACTCATTATGTCTAACATGATTTTTCCTCCTTATGAACTGATGGTGACCAGGTTCTCGCTGGGCACCTTGATATCTCCAACTTTTATGAGCACCATGCCGCTTTCGACCGAGACGCTGTTGACCGTGCCGGTGAATTCTTTCCTGGTCGTAGGGTCAACTGCTGTAACTGTCTTGCCGATAAGGGCGGCGCGGTCGATAAGCTCCAGTGTAGTGCTGGTGGTAGAGCTTACCGTTCCCTGGCCCAGGATATCTGTCGGGATATTAAAAGTGCCGGCCCCGCCGAATAAAGAAGAGTAGTCGGATGAGGTTCCGAAGATGGAGTTTTTGCTGTCTTCATCGTTGCCAAAAAGAATGTCGAACGATGATGTGTTGAGCGCCTGTGCCAGATAGAGCTGGAAGTAATCTGAGTCTGTATACGGAGAACCAGTGCGTGAGAACTGGGAGGGATCGATAGTGCCGATATTTCCGTTGTAGGGGCCGTAATTCACAGGAATATAATTAGGCATGCTGACCATTTTCTTTTTTCACCTCCACGATTTTGATCTGTGAAATATTTACATTTGCCCTTTGCAGGGCAAGTTCAAGTTCTTTCAGGCTGTCGTCCAGCAGTTTCTTGGTCTGAGGGCTGGCGGCTATTTCAATGGCCAGCGCGCCCTGCTGGCTGGTAAGAGAAATGAGCAGTTCTCCCAGGTTTTTCTCGGAAAGGGTGAGCGTGAGCTGGCTTTTGCCGGCTGACTTGATGAATTCGGCCTTGCTTATAAGTTCATCGATAAGTATTTGCATGTCGGGGCGGGATATTCCGCCGGACTGGAACATGTCGGCCATAAGCAGGGGCAGGTCCCCCGCGTAGGGGAGAGGGATGTTGTTCAAGAGAACCTCTTTTATGATATCAATGTCGTTTTCTATAAATGAGAGATTAAGTTCTTTTTCAATAATTTCCGGGCCAGGGGATCGTTCCGGAAAGGTGTTAGCAACATCTTCTCTGTGTTCAACGAATTGTTCTTCTATCTCGTATAAGTTTGGTTCTATGGGGGATGCGCTGAAGACCGATTCGAAGTTGGAAAAGTTTGAAAAGATAATTGAAGCAAGTTTTTGCTGGGCGTCGTTTAGGATATTTTCGAAGGAGTTGGCTTCGTGTTGGGCCTCTTGCGCTAAAGCTTCGGAGGACAAGACATAGTTATCCCGCAACAGGTCGGAGCGGTCTATCGAAGTTGCCGGGACAGAAGTGTTCATATGTGCTCCTCTAATTACATCGTTATGAACCCGTGCAAACTTGCATCCTCCTACGCTCTTCGCTTCGCTCGTAGCTTCGGAGGAAAATTTGCCGAGAGGGAGAGTTGAACTCCCACGCCTTGCGGCACACGCTCCTTAAGCGTGCGTGTCTGCCATTCCACCATCCCGGCACTTCGGCTCGCCATGCTTGCTCAGTGCAAGCACAACAAGACTAGAAAATTATATCATTTTCTCAAATGGTCAACAACCTCTTCAAGGCGCAGGGAGCGAGAGGCCTTGGCCAGGATGACGTCGCCTTTTTTGAGCATTTTCTTTATAGCTTTGGCGGCTTGCCTGGTATCAGTATAATGAAAGTCGCTTTTTACGGCTTTTGAGAGCTTGCCCACGCTTATAATAATGTCTATTCCCTGTTTACGAGCGAAGCGGCCGATCCTTTGATGCGCGGCTTTGGCGTATTTGCCTAACTCCAGCATGTCACCTATCAAAGCGATAGTGCGTAAGGCGTTTGGCCCCTCGACGGAGCTCGGGGCAAGCGTGGAGGCGAGGACACTGATGGCTGCCTCCATAGATGATGGGTTGGCATTGTAGGTGTCGTTTATTATCCAGTAACCCTTCTTGGTCTTGATGAACTCCATCCTCTTGGAAGAAGGCTTGAACTTTTTAAGGCCGGCGATGATGTCTTTCTTTTTTAATCCCAACTCTTCAGCCACTCTAATAGCAGCCAGGGCATTTAATTTGTTATGGTTGCCGGGCAGAGGAATGGATTTTAGAATATTCTTATAAGTTTCAAAGTCCCGCCTGCCAAAGGTTTTAATCGTCACCCCCTTGGGCACGCTTTTTCTTAGGAACTTAATGTGATGGTCATCGGCGGGCAGTACGGCCAGGTCGCCTTTTTGTAAGTATTTTAGGATCTCGGCCTTGGCGCGCGCGATGTTGGCCTTGCTCTTTAAAAGCCCCAGATGTGCTTCTCCGACATTGGTAATGATGACGATATCGGGACGGGCTATATCGCCAAGCAATTTTATCTCGCCCAGACCCTGCATTCCCATTTCGACCACTGCGGCTTGATGGGACGGCTTTAACTTTAAAAGGGTCAAAGGAACGCCTATTTCGTTATTATGGTTTTCCATGTTCTTGAGGGTATTATACTTTTGAGAAAGTATCGAAGCCAGCATGTCTTTGGTCGTTGTCTTGCCGGAACTGCCGGTTATTCCTATCACGGGAATGTCGAACTTATCGCGGTGCTCTTTTGCCATCTTTTGCAGGTCTTTGAGGCCGTTTTTTGTATCGAGTACGCGTGCGCCTTTTCTTTTTGCCTCTTTTATGAAGTCGCGTCCGTCAAAGTTTGGCCCTTTTATAGGGATGAAGAGGTCTCCCTTATTAATAGTACGTGTGTCTATTGAGATATTTGGGATCATGAAGAAATTATAGCACGAAATGAAATTAAGCCCCATAATTGTCGATAATAAATTAGCATGAAAGCACACAAATTATATTCTTCTATTACGAACGGCCGCAGGTTCTTTTATAAAGGATTGTTACCGCAGTATGTCAAATGCTGCACTCCGACCGACGGGCGTAAAGCATTATATATAACTCTTTTTAAACAGGAGCAAAGAAAACTTCTGTATGCGGATATACCAAGGCGAGACAATATTAATGGCCGTGGAGAATTTGACATTTCAGACCTTGTCTTCATGAAAAGAAAATTATCCGAGCTGGTGCTTCGGAAACCTTTTTATGAGCCTTTGAGGGTGTTGGACATGGGCTGTGGTTATGCTATAGCCATATTTGAACTACTGATGTTTGCCGACAAACTTGAGATCCCTTTGATAGCTTACGGCATAGATCAGGTCTTGCCAGAACTTTTTGACGGTAGGTTTGACGAGTTTTTAACGGAAACCGGAAAAGAAAAATATTCTCAATATGTTGAGGAGGGAAGGCTCAGCCTTCATGAGGGTTCTGTCGAAGCAATGCCTGCTGCCTGGGCAGACACGATGGACCTGGTAATGTCGAACAATGTCTTTCAGTATGTGCCCGATGTTTTGGGCGCGATCGAAGAAGCCTACAGGGTTCTTGGGGTTGGCGGTGAAGCTTTCCTGCATCTTGTCAGCGGGGGAGTTGACATCCCGAATTATAGACCAGAAGTTGAATTACAAAAGCCGTACAGCCTGTATCAATATCTTTATCCGGAAGAGGGGACATTTCTTCCTAATAGTAACATATCGAATCCTCTGTATCGTTACTGGTTGGGTTTCACCTTTGAGCCGGTGTTAAAACTCTTGAAGTTTAAAGACAGTCCCCAAACGCTTATTTAACGTCTGCTGATTCAAGGAACTGCTTGTTGGTCTTGAACTCGCCCAGGCGCTTGATAAGCTGTTCGGTGGCGTCCACGTTGTCATAGTCGCCCATTATCTTTCTTAACAGCCTCATTTTGCCAAGCTCGTTCTCGGTCAACAACAGCTCTTCCCTGCGAGTGCCGGAAAGCTTGATATCGATGGCGGGGAATATCCTTCTGTCGGCCAGCTTTCTGTTAAGGTGCAGTTCCATGTTGCCTGTGCCTTTGAACTCTTCATAAATAATATCGTCCATGCGGCTGCCGGTCTCTACCAGCGCGGTGGCGATAATGGTCAAACTGCCGCCTTCTTCCATGTTGCGCGCCGCGCCGAAGAACCTTTTGGGACGGTGCAGGCAGGTCGGGTCCAGGCCGCCGGAAAGCGTCCTGCCCGAAGGAGGCGTCACCAGGTTGTAGGCCCTGGCCAGGCGGGTAATGGAGTCCAGCAATATAACCACGTCTTTCCCGCCCTCAACCACGCGCTTTGCGGATTCGAGCAAAAGCTCGGCTATGCGAATGTGGCACTCTGGCGGCTCGTCAAAGGTTGAGGCCACTACCTCGCCCTTTACGGAACGCTGCATGTCGGTCACTTCTTCCGGCCGTTCGTCGACCAGCAGTACTTTAATGACCGCCTCCGGGAAGTTGGCCGTTATGGCGTTGGCAATGTTCTTTAGAATGGTGGTCTTGCCTGCCTTGGGCGGTGATACGATAAGCGCGCGCTGGCCTGTGCCGATAGGGGCCAAAAGGTCGATCAGGCGGGCAGAAATAGGACAGCCCTTGTATTCGAGCGTGAATTTCTTGTCCGGGAATATCGGGGTAAGATTGTCAAAGGGGATCCTTTCCCTGGCCTGTTCCGGGTTGGTGCTGTTGATGGCCTCTATCTTGAGCAGGCTGTAGTATTTTTCCCCTTCTTTGGGCGGGCGTATCTGTCCCTGGACCAGGTCCCCGTTGGTCATATCGAACCTTCTGATCTGGGTTTGCGAAACATAGATATCCTCGCGCGAAGGCAGGTAGCCCGCCGTGCGAAGAAAGCCATAGCCTTCGTTCAATATCTCAAGCACACCCTTGGCGAAAATATTCCCGCTTTCCTTGGTCTGTGCTTCCAATATCTTAAATATGAGGTCGTGCTTTTTGAGCTGCCTCACATTGGTTAGCTTTAGACTTTTTGCCACCTCATATAACTCGGTAATGTTCTTTCCTTCCAATTCAACGATATCCATTCTTTTCCTCCTATTCCCCCTACGCCATATTTGGCTTCAGAGGATTATTTGATTGCCGCGGGGGAGAGTCGAACTCCCACGGTGTTACCCACACGAACCTGAATCGTGCGCGTCTGCCATTTCCGCCACCGCGGCGCAATTACTAATGCCGAAGGTGGGAATTGAACCCACACGCCCGTGAAGGCTCACGATTTTGAGTCGTGCGCGTCTGCCAGTTCCGCCACTTCGGCAAAGATACCCATTTTTCTATATTTGTTATAGCGATCAGCTATTAATTCTCGGGGAGATAGTTTCAGTAGACCATCAAGATTCTTAATTATAGCATGTTTAATAAAGTTTGCAGCCTTTTCCGGGTCATTGTGCGCGCCGCCCACCGGTTCTTTTATTATTTCGTCTATCACTCCAAGGGCCAAAAGGTCTTTGGCCGATATTTTCATGGCCTCGGCCGCCTGCTGGGCGCGCGAGGAGTCCCTGAAAAGAATGGAAGCACAGCCCTCGGGCGAGATGACAGAATAGATTGAATACTCGAGCATCAGCACTTTGTTGCCCATGCCAATGCCAAGCGCGCCGCCGGATCCGCCCTCGCCGGTTATGATTGAAATGAAAGGCACGGTGAGGTTGGCCATCTCCCTCAAGTTCTTGGCAACGGCTTCGGCCTGTCCGCGTTCTTCGGCCCCTATACCAGGGTAAGCCCCCGGCGTGTCTATAAAGCTTATAATGGGTTTGTTGAAACGTTCGGCAATGCGCATCAGGCGAAGGGCTTTACGGTAGCCTTCGGGGTGGGCCATGCCGAAATTGCGTTCGATGTTCTCTTTGGTGGACTTGCCTTTTTGCTGGCCGACAACTACCACAGATCTGCCTTCAAACTGTGCGATGCCGCCAACCATGGCTTTGTCGTCGCCAAAGTTGCGGTCGCCGTGCAGTTCGACAAAATCACTGCAAATAAGGCCAATATAGTCCAGGGTGGTGGGCCGGCTGATATGACGCGCTACCTGTACCACCTGCATAATGGATATCTTTGAGAATATGTCCCTCCTCAGTGTCTCGATGCGCTTTTCGAGCATCTTGATCTCTTCTGACAGGTCCATTTGAGAAGATTCCGAGACCTTGCGCAGTTCTTCTATCTTTTTGTAAAGCTCCATCAGAGGCTTTTCGAAATTGAACAGGTTTTTGGTTTTTTGTTCTTCTTTTTGTGTCATTAGTTGCTAAAGAACTTTAAAAGCTTTACAAGAGTCGCTTTCAGTTCGTTCCTGGAACAAACAATGTCGACCATTCCGTGGTCCTTAAGGTATTCCGACCTTTGGAAGCCGGGCGGCAGTTTTTGCCGAATGGTCTGTTCTATGACCCTGGGCCCGGCAAAACAAATAAGCGCCCCGGGTTCGGCTATATTGATATCTCCCAGCATGGCGTAGCTGGCGGAAGTGCCCCCCGTGGTAGGGTCGGTAATGATGCTAATATATGGTATGCCGTTCAGCCTTAACCTGCCAAGGGCTTCCGATGTCTTTGCCATTTGCATAAGGGACATTATTCCTTCCTGCATCCTGGCCCCGCCCGAGGTGGAAAAGATAATAACGGGCTGTTTAGACTCTACCGCGTGTTCTATCATACGCGTTATCTTTTCTCCCACCACCGACCCCATACTGCCGCCCATAAAGGAAAAGTCCATAATGCCCATCTTAACGGGCATTTTTTCAATGGTCCCTTCCCCGGTGATGACCGCGTCATTTAGCCCGGACTTGGCTATAGCTTCGGTCAACCTTTTGGCGTAAGGCTTTGAGTCGGTGAAGTCCAGGAAATCTTTGGACCTTATATATTGATCGAATTCTTTGAAGCTGTTTTCATCCAGGGTCATTTCAATTCTTTCTTTGGCAGACAGCTTGAAATGATAGCCGCATTTAGGGCAGATCTTATAATTTTCCTTTAAGTCCTTGGAAAAAATGGCGGCGTTGCACTTGTAGCATTTTACCCAAAGATTGCCCGGAACGTCCAGGCGTTCGATCTTGTAGTCTGATTCTTTTTCTTTTTTGCGCTTGCTGAACCACTCGTGGATAGAGATTTTTGCCATATTGATCCTTGAATATTATTTTGTGCGGATACCAAGCATATCTTGCATAAGACCATGAAAGTATGGTAAAATTATTATAGTATAAAGCATTTTAAGGTGTCAAGCGAAAAATCTACGGAGGTAAGCATGGCTAACACAAAATCGTCAAAGAAGAGAATATTAACCTCGTTGCGCGACCAGCAAAAGAACCACTGGTACAAAGCGCGCATGAAAAGACTGTTAAAAGCCGCCGCTACCAGCAAAGACTCGATAAAGATCAGGGAAGCCATATCTCTTATCGACAAGGCTGCCTCCAAGAATGTCGTTTCCAAGAACAAGGCCTCCAGGAAGAAATCCCAGTTAATGAGGCTTGTCGCGGCTTAAATGGTCCTGAGCCTTAAAACTGCCGCCAAGTTAAACCTTAGCTTGCAAGTAGTAGGCAAGCGCCCCGATGGATACCACGAGATCGACTCTGTCATGCAATCTATTTCCCTTTACGACCTGGTAAAGCTTGAAGAGAGCAAAAAGGGAATTATTATATCTTCCAACATGCTTGGCCTACCGACAGACCGCAAAAACACCGCTTACAGGGCGGCGGAGGTGTTTTTCGAGAGGGTGGGGATAGACTCAGGAGCAAAGATATTTATCGAAAAACATATACCAATAGCGGCCGGGCTTGCCGGCGGGTCTGCGGATGCCGCGGCGGTGCTGATCGGTCTCAATATGCTGTTCAGTGCGGGATTGAGCGAATCGGATATTGCGCGGCTGGCCGCTGACGTGGGGTCTGATGTTGCCTTTTGCGCGGTAGGCGGTACCTGCCGATGCAGGGGGAGGGGTGAACTGGTAGAAAAGATATCCTCCTTGCCAAAGACACACTGCGTTCTGGTAGCGCCCGGCATACATATTTCCAGCAAGTGGGTCTATGATAATTTTGACCTTGAGTGGCTTATGGAGCACAGGATGGTTGGCGCTCACCGGCTTCAAACCGGGATCGATATTTTTAATGATCTGGAAAAGGTAGTGCTGTCAAAATATTCTGAGGTAGGGAGGATCAAGAAGCGGTTGATCGACCTGGGCTGTTTGGTCTCTCTTATGTCGGGCTCGGGCTCGTCGGTCTTTGGGATCACAGCGGACAGGAAGACGGCGGAAAACACGGTTTCTGCGCTGCTAAAGGAGTTTCCCCAGACCTGGTTGCTTGAAACAGTTGAAGAAGGGGTCGTTCCTCAAGTATAATAAAAGTTCATGCGCCCGGTGGAAGCCAAAGTGCGCCCGTAGCTCAGCTGGATAGAGCGTCTGTCTACGAAACAGAAGGTCAGGTGTTCGAATCACCTCGGGCGCACTTTGGCAAAACAGCCCGAGCGTCTGTCGGAGTTTATCCGCCGAAGTCCCGAGCTTGGCGAGGGACGCAGGCGGAGAACAGAAGGTCAGGTGTCCGCCTGCGCCTTTGGTGGCTTTGGCGGACAGGTTCGAATCACCTCGGGCGCGTGTAATAATATGATATAATAAATATGCATTGGACCGGCTAGCTCAGGTGGTAGAGCATCTGCCTTTTAAGCAGAGGGTCCTGGGTTCGAGTCCCAGGCCGGTCACCATCCTACGCCCTCGGTCGCCACAGGCGACCTCGTGGCTTCGGATGGTGAACCAAATAATGGATGGACCCGTAGTGTAGCCTGGTTTAACACGCCTGCCTGTCACGCAGGAGATCGAGGGTTCAAATCCCTTCGGGTCCGCCATCCTTCGCCCTCGGTCGCCACAGGCGACCTCGTGGCTTCGGATGGTGAACCAAGCTTCAGATGAAAGAAAAATATTTCGTTTATATATTAAGAAGCATCAACAACCCCACAAAGTCGTATATTGGATTCACAAGAGATATAAAGCGCAGACTTCAGGAGCATAACGATTGCACGCAAATATATACGAAAAGATATGCGCCTTGGGAACTAGAGACTTGTGTGGTTTTCTCCCAAATGAATAAAGCACTTGCCTTTGAAAAATATCTCCTTTTCCTGAAGTTCACGAGGGTACCCGAAATGTGCACATCAGGGCGTGGGCACTAATTGAAAGTAATTTCCTTCCCGATCTGCCGCTAGCCCGGAAGTTCCTGCGTTACTTTAAAATATTGCGAGAGATCTAGCGCCAATATAACTTGACAAAAGATAGATACGGATTATAATAAGCATAAATCATACCTATTTAGGAGGCTTCAATGAAAAGAAAGATTATCAAGATCGACGAGAGCAAATGCAACGGCTGTGGGGAATGCGTGCCCAACTGTGCCGAGGGGGCATTGCAAATAGTCAACGGTAAGGCAAAACTGGTATCAGATGTTTATTGCGATGGGCTGGGAGCCTGCCTGGGACATTGCCCGATGGATGCCATTGCCATTGAGGAGAGGGAGGCAGATGAATTTGATGAGGAGAAGGTGAAGGAGCATCTTAAAGAAGAAAACAATGAAGCCCCGCTGGCTTGCGGTTGTCCGGGGACAATGGTGCAGAAGTTTTCTCATGCTGAGTCCGGGGACGAGTCCGGGAGGCGGGAATCTCAATTGAGGCAATGGCCGATTCAACTTCATTTAGTGCCGCCCAATGCCCCATACTTTAAAAATTCCGATGTCTTGCTGGCGGCGGATTGCACGGCGTTTTCGGTCGGAGATTTCCACAAAGACTATTTAAAAGGCAAAAGCCTGGCCATTGCCTGCCCGAAGCTGGATAATGAGAGGGAATCGTATATTGAAAAACTGACCGCCATGATAGATGAGGTTGGGATAAACACCCTGACGGTAATGATAATGGAGGTTCCATGTTGTTCCGGCCTGCTTGGCATAGCGAAAGAAGCTGCGGCCAGGGCCAGCCGAAAGATACCCATAAAATCGATCACCATAAGCCTGCGGGGTGAAAAGATGGACGAAAGCTGGGTGAGTGTGTAATGAAAGCAAAATTACTGGGATCTATGAGCAAGTATTTTGGGGAGGACAAAAAAAGGATCGATCACGCACGAAAGGTTTTAGCTTATGCCGAACAGATAATGGAGCAAGAGGGTGGGGACAGAGAGGTTGTTGTGGCAGCGGCGATATTACATGATATTGGCATTCAAGCTGCGGAAAAAAAGTACAACTCCACTGCCGGCAAATACCAACAAATTGAAGGTCCGCCCATTGCCGAAGAGATCTTGCGGCAATATTCTTTTCCAAGGGAAAAAATAAGCGAGGTCCTGCAGATAATAGGGCATCACCATTCAGGTGGAATTTATTCCATTAATTTTGAGATACTTTGGGATGCAGACTGGCTGGTGAATCTGCCGGAAGAGATAGATCTAAAAGACAAAGTAAGGCTGAAGAAATTTGTTGACAAGATATTTAAGACACCGACCGGTAAAATGATGGCTGCAGAGATGTATTTGTGAGGATATCTGGAAATCAGGGAAGCTGGGACTGGGATTGGGATATCAGGGAATCCGGGCTCCCGAATATCCAGATCTCCAGATATCCCAGTCCCTAATCTCCTGATCCCCGGATATTTGTAATCCCCGATTGACTAATCATCACCCCTCTAATATCATGTAGCCAAAGCAATATACTTGGCCGATATGGGGGGCAGTCTAATAAATATTTATTCTTTTGTTCATATTGTCAGTCTTGTAATATATCTGTTATTGTTGATATATATACTGGCCAATAATTTCCGCTCTGCCATCAACCGCTCGATCGCCGCGATATTATTTTGTTTTGTCTTATGGACGTTTTCGCTGATCTTTATCCATAATCCGCTGGTTTCCCAAAGCACTGCGAGGATCTTTTACGATATTGGTGTCATTGGCTGGGCCAGTTTTGGCAGTTTTGCTTTATATTTTGTCCTTCTGTTCACCCGGAATCGCCGCTGGTTGCAAAGTAAATTACTGCGCGTTACCATGATCGTATGGCCTCTTAGTATTATCTATTCCCAATGGAAGGGCTGGCTGGCCGTTGATTATATTCAAAGATCCTGGGGCTGGTCATATCATTGGACGGATTCACCGATATTTTTCTCCTATTATCTTTCCTATCTGTTTTTCATCGGATTGGTGATATATCTGCTCTTTTCATTTAGCCGCAAGACCAACGATAAAACACAAAAAGGTCAGGCTTTGATAATTATGTCTACCTCCATTGTCCCCTTGATCCTGGGTGGGATAACCGACGTTCTGCTGCCAAAACTTAATATACATACAGTGCCTAACATGGCGCCTGATTTTGTGGTCATCTGGGCTATGGGAATAGTGTATGCCATCGTACGTTATCGGTTCCTTGCTATTACCCCCGCCGTTGCCGCAGATAACATCATTGCCGCTATGCCTGATCCGCTGTTATTGCTTGATGAAGACCAAAATATTGTATTTGCGAATGGGGCCACATTAAATCTTTTGGGATACAGCCCGAAGGAGCTTCAAGATAAAAGGATAGATGTTGTTTTTCCTTTAGAGCAAAAAGAAGAACAGTTGGCTAATATTGCCAGCAAAGAAAGGGCCGGCAATTATAATCTTGATCTCATGGCAAAAGATGGCCGGATCATTCCAGCTATCTGCTCAACTTCGATAATCAAAAGGAGCATAGGTGGAGTTGTCGGGACAGTATGTATCATGAAAGACATGACCGAGGCCAGGAAAATAGATATCATGAAAGACGAGTTCGTTACCAATGTTTCTCATGAGCTTAGGACTCCTCTTTCGATAATCAAAGAAGGCATATCGATCATTTTAGAAGAGATATACGGAAAGATCGGAAAAGAGCAGAAAGAACTGCTTTCTGTTTCGCGCCAGAACGTGGACCGGCTTTCCCGTCTGATAGATGATCTTTTGGATATCTCGAAGATCGAAGCCCATAAAGTGAAATTGGAAATACGGAAGAGCAATATTGGCGACATCATAAAAGATGTATTATCGCAATTAAAGAGCACAGCGCGTGAGAGAAGGATCAAACTCTCCCTGGGAAAACTGCCCCGGCAACCCGTCTTTGTCCTTGCCGACAAAGATAAGCTCGATCAGATAGTGATAAATTTGATCTCGAACAGCCTTAAGTTCACTCCGAGGGGCGGCAGTATAAAAGTGGACATTGTTGTCAGGGAAAACTTTGCTGAAGTCTCTGTCGCAGACACCGGCAAGGGTATTGAAGAAAAGGATATGCCCAGGCTTTTTTCTAAATTCCAGCAATTTGGACGCAAGCCTGGGCCAGGGGCAAAAGGTACCGGATTGGGCCTGTCGATCAGCAAAGGGTTGGTTGAAATGCAGGGCGGCAGGATATGGGCAGAATCCAAGCCGGGAGCAGGGTCAAAGTTCTCGTTCTCAATACCGCTCGCCAAGGAGGAGTAGAATGGCAAAAATACTTATAATCGAAGATGAAAAAGAACACATTTTCATGTTTAGAAAACGTTTTGAACCAATGGGATATGATATTGTTGAAGCACACAACGGGAAAGAAGGCATAGAAAAAGTCAAGCAGGAAAAACCGGACCTGATCTTTTTAGATCTTGTTATGCCAGTAATGAACGGAATTGAAGTTTGTAAAGCCCTGCGGGATGATCCTGAAACAAAAGATGTCCCGATCATTGTGGTCAGCGCGGTCGGGGAATTTGAATTGGCGCAAGAATGTCTCAGGGCCGGGGCCAATGACTTTGTCCGAAAACCCTTTGAAGCAAAAGAATTGATAAAAAAAGTGAATAAGCTAATAAAACAAGGAAAATAATGTCTGATCTTAAGAAAGACATAGGTCTTCTGACACTTGTAGCCCTGGGTGTGGGCGGCATGGTCGGTTCCGGGATATTTGCACTTCCGGCTGCCATGGCGGCAGTGGCAGGCCCCGGACTTATCATAGCCATAATCATCACCGGCCTTATGGCAACCTTTTTAGCCATCGCTTATGCCGAACTTGGCGCAGCCTTCCCCGTCTCCGGCGGGCCCTACGCTTTACCCCGCCTGGCCATGGGCGATCTGGCCGGTTTTATCATGGGGTG
>JAHJBW010000128.1 GCA_018813405.1 Candidatus Margulisiibacteriota bacterium
AAATATCGCATATAGTTTAAGTCTATTGGGAGAAGAACCTCTTTTGTATGGAGTTGCAGGTTCAGACTTTGACGAATACAAAAAATGGCTTCTATCACCCCGCCCGCCGCGGGACATAACTTTCAACGAAAAAGGCGCGGTCCTATTTTTGGGCGGGGACCTGGCCCATGCCGCCATCATTGCCAAAAAATTAAAATTCAAAGCCTACGCGTATGTCTTAAGCCATATTGGATGGGAAAGGTCTTATACTTTGTTCTTTGTTCCCGACAGCCAGTGCAAAGACCGCTTCGCCAAAAAATTAAAGGCCAAAGAAAAGCTAAAGATCGTCGGAGACTTGATGGTAGATTCATTAACAGGTTCCTTACCTGATAAAACTTCGCTCTTGAACACATGGAAGCTTGACCCCGAGCGCCCCATAGTCGGCTTTATGCCGGGCAGCCGCATGTGGCAGGTAAGCCACACCATGCCCATATACAATAGCATTGCCCAAAAGATAAAAGAAAAAATGCCCGGAGCACAGCTCATACTTTCCGTGGCCCCATACCTGACACTGAAGCAGATCGAGCCGCTGGCAGGGACACACCTCTATGATGTCATGGCCCCGCTTGAAGTTATCTCAACGGCCGACCTTGCTATTACTATTCCGGGGACCAACACCGCTCAGCTGGCGATCATGGGAACCCCCAGCGTGGTTGTCTTTCCGCTCGACAATCCCGATGTCATTCCCCTGGAAGGCCTGGCCCATTATCTTTGCGCCATACCGGTGCTGGGATTTTTGCTCAAAAGGCTGGCGGTATTTTTGGCCGCCAAAAAACCGGGCTACTATTCCATACCCAACATCAAGGCCCGCAAAGAAATATATCCGGAATACAGAGGGAAAATAGACCCTTCTGCCGTAGCCGGCAAAATGATAAGCTTGCTGAAGAACAGGGAGCAAAGACGATCCATCGCCGAGCAGGCAAAACAGGCCATGGGCCAGGATGGCGCTGCCGGCAAAATAATCGAGGCTGTCAAAAATGAAACTGTACGCTAGGCTGATAATTTATATCAAACCATATTGGAGGCACATTATTGGCTCTCTCATAGCCATGGTGCTGGTTTCAATCGCAAATGTCCTGATCGTTCCTTTGATAGGCACCCTGTCAGATGCTATCGGCAGTAAGGATTTCCAACTTTTGAACCTGGTCATCGCGGCGGCCTTTGGCATATATTTTTTAAGGGGGATCGCGACCTACGCGCAAATATATTTAATGTCCTTTGCCGGGCAGAGAGTGGTGACCGACATCCGCAAACAGGTGTTCAGCCACCTGCAGTCGCTGTCGCTCGACTTTTTCTCCAAATGGCGCGTCGGCGAGGTCATCTCCAGGTCCACCAACGACATAGAAAATATTCAGCACGCGCTCATAACTTCCGTCACCGAGATATTCCCCAGCATGATCACTCTGCTGGGCGTTTTGGGCTACCTGCTTTACCTGAACTGGCGCCTCACCCTGATGACACTGCTTATAGTGCCCGTGTTAAGCCTTATAGTCACCAGGTTCGGCGAGCAAATGCGCAACGCTTCCCGCCACGCGCAAAGAAAGATCGCGGACATTTCTGCCATCTTGCAGGAGACAGTTTCGGGGGCAAGGGTGGTTAAATCCTTTGCCATGGAAAAAGACGAAATAGAAAAATTCCACAACGAGTCCGAGCAAAGCTTTTGGCTTATCATGAAGCAGTGGCAGATCAACGCGACGCAAATGCCCCTTTTGGCCTTTATCCAACTGCTGGCAGTGCTGGCCGTCATCTGGTATGGCGGCTTTGAGGTGATCTCGGGCAGGCTGGCACCTTCCAATCTTATAGCTTTCTTTGCCGGCATCGCGCTTATTTCGGACCCTGTCTCAAAACTGGGGCAGATAAACGTGACCCTGCAAAAGGCCCTTGCTTCGGCTGAAAGGATATTCGAGCTGATAGACCTTGAACCCACCATCAAGGACGCTCCCGACGCCATAGAACTGCCGCGCATCAAAGGGAACGTTGAATTTAAGGATGTCTCATTTAAATATGAAAAAGATCAGCAGGAAGTATTGAAGGACATCAATTTCAATGCCGGTGCCGGCAAAATAGTCGCCCTGGTGGGCAAGAGCGGCGCGGGTAAATCAACATTCATCAACCTTTTGCCCAGGTTTTACGACCCAACCAAAGGAACGGTCGCCATTGACGGTCTTGACATCAAAAAGGTCAAGCTTGAATCCCTGCGTTCACAGCTGGGGATAGTGCCGCAGGAAACCATGCTTTTCTCGGGCACGGTAAAAGACAATATACGCTACGGCAAAAAAGATGCCAGCCCGCAAGAGATAGAACACGTCTCAAAGATAGCTCACGCTCACGAATTCATAAAAGACCTGCCGAGAGGTTATGACACGCTTGTCGGCGAAAGGGGTGTTTTGCTTTCTGGAGGCCAAAGGCAAAGGGTCGCCATAGCCAGGGCCCTGCTCAAAGACCCCCGGATACTGGTGTTTGACGAGGCCACTTCTTCGCTGGACACCGAATCCGAGCGCCTGGTACAGGACGCCATGCAAAAGCTTATGGAAGGCCGCACTACTTTTGTCATCGCCCACCGCATCTCGACCGTCCAGCACGCCGATATTATAATAGTGCTGGACAGGGGCATGATAGTGGAGACGGGCAAACACGACCAACTGCTCCAAAAAGGTGGTATCTACAAGCGTCTCTACGATATGCAATTCAAAGATGAAGAAAATCCTATTTCTAAATAACGGCCATGGAGAAGACCTGGTCGCGGCAAAGCTGATCAGGTCCCTGCATGCCCCGGGCTCGATCAACGTACTTCCTTTTGTTGGCGATGGCAAGCTATTTGAAAAACTGGGGGTAAAGGTCCTTGGCCCAAGAAAAGCCCTGCCGGGCGGAGGTTTTTCTTTAAGGAAATTGTCCAGCCTGCCAGCGGATATTTTTTCTGGTTATCTGTCCAACACAATAAAGACCTTTTCAACCTTAAAGGCCTGCCGCGGCAAGTACGATCTGGTCGTCGCCATCGGGGATATTGTCCCGCTTATCGGCGCCTTGATCACCAAATGCCCTTTCCTTTTCGTTGGGGTCAACAAATCAGACTACTACCACTGGCATGGGTACCGGTATACCCTGCTGGAAAAGTTTTTGCTTAAAAAGTACGCTTTAAAGGTCTTTCCCCGGGACGAATACACTCATCATCACCTTGAACGGTTCGGTATCAAGTCCGAATACGTCGGCAATCCCCTTATGGACTGTGTCCACATGTCTCCACATGTCTCCACGTCTCCCCGCATCGGTTTCCTGCCCGGCACTCGCACCCGCGATGTTGGCCTTAACATTGACGATTTTATTGAGGTTGCCGCCGAAATAAAGAGCAGACTGCCTCAGGCTAAATTCCTTATAGCCACACAGGCGGCTATTCCCGCCGGCTTCAAACAGGAAAGCTTTGACAATGTGCTGGCCCAGTCCAGCATTGTCGTCGGCCTTTCGGGTACCGGCAACGAACAAGCCGCCGGGTGCGGGATACCTGTTGTATCATTTCCCGGACGGGGTTCGCAATACACAAAGCGCTTTGCCATAGCCCAGAGCCATCTTTTGGGCCCGGCGATTTCGGTGGTCAAAAGGGACCCAAAAGCCGTGGCCCACGAGATCGAGATGATATTGAACGACCGAACCCGCTATGAAATAATGAGCCAGGAAGGCCAGCAACGCATGGGCGGACCGGGCGCCATCGGGAAGATCGCGAATGAAATTAGATCTATCTAAGGTCCGTGAAATACTTCTGGTCCGCCCCGAACAGATCGGGGACACCATACTGCTCACGCCCCTGGTATCGCAGATAAAAGAAAAACTCCCCAACGCCAGGATAACTCTGCTGATCAAAAAAAGCATGGCCCCTGTTGTAGAGAGAAATCCGCAAATAGACGGGCTTATCTTTACCGAGGACAAGAACGAGGTCCTTAAAAAAAAGTTCGATCTTTCAATAGTATTCGAGGACAATCCCCTGCCCGAATACGCGTGGTTATGTTTCAAGGCGCGTATCCCCTGCCGCATTGGCGACAAGAACAGGTTGCTTTATAGATTTATGTACAATTGCGGCGTGCCGCTTGATCCAAAAGAGGACCTTCACCAGGTGGAATCGTTTGGCCGCCTGCTAAAGCCTTTGGGAATAAACATGATCGATAAACCGGCATTGATAGTGACAGACGGGGATATGGACGAAAAGATCAAAAATCTTTTGCCTGATGGAAAACCCCTTATCGGCATGCACATCGGTACGGGGGGGGGTAATAGAGCATTATCACCAGAAGCCTATGCCTTGATATTGGACAATGTCAAAAAGAGCAGGGATTGCAATATTGTGCTAATAGGCGGACCACAGGAAACTGTGACAATCGAAAAGATAAAAGAAGCGGCCGAAGGGGGTTTCATCAACATGGTAAACAAGGTGGACCTAAAAGGCATGCTTTCACTGATCAAAAGACTTGACTGCTTTATTGGAGTGGATTCAGGTCCCATGCACGCCGCAGCGGCCCTGGGCATTCCTTGCCTGGCCATCTTCACGGCAAAGGACGTCAATCCAAAAAAATGGGCGCCATGGAAGACCAGGTCGGTCATCATGCGTTCAAAGCACAACTGTCAGCTTAAATGCTCACATCGGAAATGCGGGTACGATTACTGCGCCAGGCAGGTGGACCCGCAGGAGCTTATCAGTAGCTTGAATAGTCTGTGTGGTTGATCCAGACCCTGCCGGTAAGAGTAGAATATTTCCAGCCCCCGGTGCTTCCTGTCGGAGCGGTATCACCATACTCGATATTGGTTGATTCGGTAAGGATCTCAATTGGTATTGAATCGTCCTGGAACATAGCTGCCTCAAGCGTGGTAGGAATGGTATCGCCGGTATCATAGGTAACGTTGCTCGAATAACGGACCGCTACGGCCGCGCGCACGGCGCCCAGTACTGCCTTGGCAGTATTTTCCCTGCTCTTACTGCTAATGTCTATAAATCTTGGGATCACCATCGCCGCCAATATACCCAGGATAACTATTACCATTAACAACTCTATAAGCGTAAAACCGGTTTGCTTCCTCATAAAAACATCTCACTTTGTGAGGGCCAGATATGCCTCACGCGTTCTTTTGGCAATTTTCTGCCAGGTAAATTGCTCTTGAGCTCTTTTATACGCCTTTTCACGCCACCTGGCAAGTATATTTTGATCTTTAAGGAGGCCTTCCATATGCGCTCTCAAGGCCTTCTCATTGCCCTCAGGAAAGACCAACCCTGCATCACCAATAACATGGGGTATCTCGCCAGAAGAAGAACCGATCACCGCAACTTTCGAAAGCATGGCCTCGACCAACACCCTGCCAAACTGTTCTTTCCAAAGCGGAGTGGTCAGCGACGGCAGCACCAGGCAATCCATGGCGTTCATGTAAAGAGGCAATTCATTCTGGTCTAGCGCGGAAAGCCAGACTATCTTCTTTTCACAGCCAAGTTTATTCGCCAGGGCTTGAAGTTCTTGCTTTTGAGGGCCATTGCCTATCAAAAGCAGAGATGACCCGTCTGCCAGGCCCGCAAAGGCCCTTACAAGCGTATCTATCCCCTTTTCAGGCACCAGCCTGCCAACATACCCAAAAACGGTGCCGGCAAGCCCCAGCTTCTTCCTGAGGCCCGACGCGTCCCTGGGATAGAATAATCCCGGGTCCGTCCCAACGGGGATAACGAATATCTCTTTTTGATAGCCGCGCGCCAGGAGCACCTCTTTGATCTCCCGCGAACAGGCAAACGCCCCCGCCGAATTTTTGAATGATTGTTTTTCTACAAAGTCATATGACTTTGAATATTCCAGATTAAGGTTCTGGAAGGTGTGAAAGATATATTTAGAGTTGGGAACAAACATTTTCCTGAAGAACATAAAGACCGCCGCGCAGTTGGTCCAGGGCTCTTCGAAAAGATGGATAATATCCGGCTTTACCTTATTGAGAATGAACGGCGTGGCGTAATAAACAAAAGTATCCAGATGGTTGTTATTGAAAGTTTTTGCAATAATTGTTTTGTATTGTACAGATTTAACATTTGACCTGTGACATTTAACATATTTCCCGCCTTCAGTCCAACCGGTAGGCACAAGCAGGGTAATGTCCAGGTCTTCATATTTGGCCAGTTCCTCGATATATTTTCGGTAGCCGGGCACCACCAGCGAATGCCAGGTAAAGAGCACCCTCAGCTTCGTTTTCTTTTCCATGTCAGTATTGTACAATAATAGTGTGAAGACATTCAAACCCAGGAACATTCTTGCCATCCGCCCCGATGCCATCGGCGATTGCATGCTTATAACCCCGGCCCTGCGTCTGCTCAAAGAAAGCTATCCGGATTGCAGGATCACAGTTCTGGTACAGGATTACACCCGTCCCCTGTTCGAAACCAATCCCGATGTCGACGAGATCATGCTGGTCACCCGGAAAAGAAAGATGCTGTATCAGCTAAGGTCGGCGCATTTCGACACTTCTCTGCATTTTTTTGACGAGCCCGAATACGCCGGGCTTGCCCGAAAAGCCGGAATAAAGCATCGAATCGGCTACGGATCAAAACCCCTGGTCAGGTGGATGTACACGCACAGGGTAAAACAGCACTGCCAGGACCTTAACAAGCATGTCATCGAACAGCACTGCGGCCTGCTCGAACCCATGGGCATACAAGTAAAAGACATCCCCCCCATGAGGCTGGTGCCCGACAAAGGCCTCACTCTCCCTGTAGATATCGATCCGAATGGATTTACCGTTGCCATTCACCCCACCACTGGCAAAGGCAACAAAGCCTGGCTGCCAGAACGTTACGCCCAGGTTGTAGATCATTTGATGCAGGAAAAAAAGGCAAACGTCATTATAACCGGCAGTGAAAAAGAAAAGCCCGCGGCGGAAAAACTGCTAAAACTTTGCAAATCAAAGCCTGTAGACCTTACAGGCAAGACCTCGCTGAAACAGATGATACTTCTGCTTTCAAAAGTAAAATTGTACGTCGGGGGCGACACCGGACCAATGCACATGAGCGCCGCCCTGGGAATACCGGTGGCAGCCATATTCCCTTCCAAACTGGTCAAGCCCACTTTCTGGGGCCCGTGGAAAACCAGGAACGTCATCGTCAGGAGATCGGAGCAGTGTTCACTAAAATGCCTGCCTTCGAAATGCCTTTTTGACACCTGCGCCAAGGTAATAAGCGCCAGGGACGTGACGGGGGCGATAAACACACTGTTGGAAGGCGGGACATCGGACTGGCTAAAAGCATCAATGAACATCTTAACCAACAGCGAGGACGTTTTTCGTGAATTGCACATCAACGGCTATTCTGCCTATCGCATAAAGATGGTCAACAATTTGCCTGATATGATAAAAAGCATCATCAAAGATGATATCAATGTCATCCACTGGGTGGGAAGCTCAAAGCCCCTCTTTTTAAGGATTGCCTCCCAGCTGTCCAGCCCATCGCTTAGCGTCCCTCCCCTGCTGGTCTTTGACAAAAGCCCAAAAAGGCGGGGGTTCAAAGAGCTGGTCGAACTCTATAGCGGCGGCATGAAGAAAAGATAACTAGCGCCAGATGTTCAAATGATATTTTTTCAATACCTCTATCCGCTCCGGGAATATGGTAGGGTCCTGGTGCAGAAAGAAAAGTATGGGATCCTCCTTCCCCCGCAAAAGCGCCTGTTTTGTCATTTCCAGCCTTTCACGGCGCAGCCGGGCATAGTCGGTCCACCGCAATGAATTAAAGACCAAAAAAAGCGCTATCATTATCG
>JAHJBW010000129.1 GCA_018813405.1 Candidatus Margulisiibacteriota bacterium
TTGTGCGCCAGTTCATAAAGTTTATCGATCTCAACCTCAAATTCCCTTGATTTCATTGATGCCTTCTTTGATGATCCTTTCTCGGTCCTGCTGGGTCAAAACCCTCCCCAGCACTTTCTGCGCGGCCGATACTATAAGCTCGGAAGATTCTTTTTCAACCTCGATCATGATCTTTTTCTTTTCCGCCCTGGCCTCAAGTTCGGTCAGCTTCCTCAACTGCCGGACCTCGTCCTCCGCATTCTTAACCATGTTTGATCGCAGTTTTTCCGCTTCTTTTCTGGCCCTTTCCACAATTGATGTGGCATGATTCTCCGCGTCTTCAAGTTTTTTGCCATATGAAGCCTGCATTTCATCAGCAACCCTTTTGGATTCGTCAGCGCTTTTGATGCTCTGGGCAATGTATTCCTTTCTTTCATCCATTACATGCAGGAGCGGAGGCAATGCCACCTTGTAAAGCAGTACCAGCAATATACCAAAAGATATTGCCGTCCAGAATATAAGTCCGAATTCAAACTCTAACATATTTTCTCAATCTTTTACTTGGTCAATAAAATAAAACTGACGACCAGCGCATAAAGAGCGATAGCTTCAATAAATGCGATAACAACGATCATGCTTACCCTGATACTGTTGGCTATTTCCGGCTGTCTGGAAATAGCTTCCATGGCCTTAGCGCCAACGATGCCGATGCCAATACCGCATCCCAGCGAAGCCAACCCGATGGACAAACCCGAACTCAAAAATCCCGCCGCTTCTGGATTCATATTATTCACCACCTTTCATTAGTGTTCTGATCCCAGTGCTTCCCCAATATAAAGGGACGTTAAAAAAGTGAAAATAAAAGCCTGAATAAAAGCCACAAACATCTCAAAGGCAGAGATCAAGACCGCACCGATCAAAGGGAAAGGCGTAATCGCGTGATTTCTGAATACCAGTATCAACCCTATGACCGAAAGCAAGACCATGTGCCCGGCAAACAGGTTGGCAAAAAGCCTTACCGCCAAAGAAAAGGGACGTGCCACCTGCCCTATCAACTCTATTGGAAATAGCATGAACTTGATGGGCAAAGGCACATCAGCAGGCACCAGAGAAGAAAGATACTTTATTAGGCCTTTTTTCCTGATGCCAACCGCCTGAACAATGATGAACACAATTACCGCCAGCGTAGCTGTAAAATTGATGTCGCTACTGGGAGAAGTAAAGCCCGGGACCAGACCCAAAAGATTGCTGACCAATATAAAAGAAAAAAGAGCCACCAGAAAGGAAAGCCATATCCGTCGGTCAACTTCGATATTGACAAAAACATACTCATCTATAAGAGAGATAAGGTATTCAGCAAAGATTTGCATGCCCGAGGGTAGCAGATCAACCCTGCGCGAAGCAATGAAAAAGAAAAAAAACACCAGAAAAACAGCCAGCCACATTAACAAGACCAGGGTAGTTATGGATACATCCTGTCCCAAGATGGCCACTGGGAACAATACTTTGTGAGCAATCTCTTCAACTACACCCATTGCAAACCAACCTCATCTCAATCTTGTTTCACGGAAAAACAGTAGATATTGAAAAAACCAGCTAACGCGCCCACTACTAACCCCACAACCATTCCCCATGGTTCTGATCCCAGTCTCACATCCAAAAATCTGCCGACAACCGCTCCCAAAACCACAGAAATGGCCAATTCAAACCCTAAAGCTGCTGCTCGAAAAATATGGGGTTTCACGGCCATTATTATTATACGCTTCTGTTATTGAATTGCAAGCAGCGCCTTTTTCGTCTATAATACAAAACATAGAAAGGATTTCCCATGAAAATCACCAAAAATGACAGAAAAGACAATACGGTAACGCTTGATGTTGAGGTCGGTCCGCAAGAGCTTGAAAAAGCCGTTGATGTCACAATGGAAAACGCGGGCAAAAGGATAAAGATCCCCGGTTTCAGGAAAGGCAAAGCCCCAAAAAATATCTTAGAAAAAGCCCTTGACCCGGAAGCCATCAGGGCTCAGGCCATACAGGACCTTATCAGCGAACAATACCCCAAAATAGTGGCAGAGGCAAAAATAGAACCTGTTGATTTACCCAGGATCGACGTCAAAGAGACAAAAGAAGACATGCCTCTTGTTTTTTCGGTAGTGGTAGATGTTTATCCCGAAGTAAAACTGGGTAAATACAAGGGGCTAAAGGTTGAAAAGAAAAAAGCGGAGATCACCGATGAGGATGTTGTTAAAGCCCTGGCCGATCTGCAAAAGAGATTCGCAAAGCCGATGGCCGTGACAGACCGCGGCATTATTGAGGAAGACGTTGTTGACCTTGAAATTGAAGCAGAAAGCGAAGGGGCACCCATAAAACGCTGGCCCAGAAGGATATCCGCCTACCCCATCGGCTCCAATTATATCTCAAAAGAATTCGAGGATAACCTGATGGGCATGAAGATCGAAGAAAACAAGGAATTCTCGATAACACTGCCCAAAGAATACCAGGTCAAAGAACTGGCGGGCAAGGAAGTAAAGTTCAAGGTAAAGGTCAACGGCATTACCGCAAGAGAACTTCTGCCGCTGGACGACTCTTTTGCATCCTCTATAAGCCAAATGAAAACACTGGACGAACTAAAAGTTGAAATGAAAAAGAACATGCAGGAAGCAAAATCCGCTGAGGTCGAGGCAGAGGTAAAGAACAAATTGCTGGAAGAAGCAACAAAGGCCTCTCAGGTAGATATTCCCGAAGGAATGATAAAACAAGAGATCGAGACAATGTTTGACGAACTTAAAGGAACGCTGGCCCGCAGCAACCTGACCCTGGACATTTACCTTAAAGGAATAAACAAGACCCAACAGGACATGGCAAACGAATTCAGGGGAGCATCAACAGCCAGGGTTAAAGGCAAGGTGGTCTTAAAGAGCATTGCCGAAGCAGAAAAGATCGATCCGTCGCAAGAACAGATCGATAAAGAAATAGAACAAATGGCACAGGAATACGGCAAGAGCGCCGAAGATATGAAGAAAAGCCTGAGCCAGGGCGCTTTGGATTATATAAAGGATTATCTAAAGAGACGCCTTGCCCTGGATCTTTTGATACAAGAAGCTAAAATTAAGGAGGTCTAGTAAAATGGTTGAAAAAGCTCAATTGGTCCCGATGGTAGTTGAACAAAGCGGCAGGGGCGAGCGGGCCTACGATATATTTTCCAGGCTCTTGAAAGAAAGGATCATGTTCATTGGCACTCCTATTGACGATCAGATCGCGAACCTGATAATTGCCCAGCTGCTTTTTCTGGAAGCGGAAGACTCGTCCCGCCCGGCCTACATTTATATCAACAGCCCTGGCGGCGTCGTGACGGCGGGCCTGGCCATTTATGACACCATCCGATACATAAAGACACCGGTTTCAACCATATGCATCGGACAGGCCGCCAGCATGGGAGCATTACTTCTGGCCGCCGGAGACCAGGGAAAACGCTTTGCCCTGCCCAATTCCCGAATAATGATACACCAGCCTCTTGGCGGCGCGCAGGGACAGGCCACGGACATTCAAATACAAACCCAGGAAATATTGAGGATAAAAGGCATACTTAATGATATTATGTCTAAGCATACCGGTCAGCCGCTTGCGAAGATCGAAAAGGATACGGACCGGGACTTTTACATGAGCGCCCAGCAGGCGGTTGAATATGGATTGATCGATGAGGTCATTCCATCACAAAAAGCGGGCATTCAAGAGGTAGAAAAAAAATTGGGGCCCAAGAAACCTGGCAGTAAATCTGATAAATGACCCTGGCCAGGGTAAGTTTTTAAAAAATGAACCCACACAGCAAGCCGGACAAGAAGAAGCCCCGCCCCGGCGGACAGGCGGAAAAAATGACAGCATGGAACAATGAGCTGCCCCTGATCCCCTTGCGCAATATGGTTGTTTTTCCCCAGATGATCGTTCCCCTTTTTATCGGCAGGACCAAATCGGTAAAAGCCCTTGAAGAAACGCTGAACAAAGAAAAGCTGGTGGTCTTTTCCTCTCAAAAGTCGGAAGAAATAGAAGAACCATCGTCCAAAGACCTGTGCACTATCGGCACCCTGGCCGAGGTGGTACAGTTGATGGACCTGCCGGACGGGACGACAAAAATATTGGTAGAAGGCATTTGCAGGGTAAAGATAGAAAAATATCTTCAAGACTCCCCTTATTTCAAGGTCAAGATCGACCGGATCGAAGAGCCCGAAGGATTGTCCGTCGAGGCCGAAGCCATGGTAAGGAATGTCATAAAGAACTTCGAGCAATATGTCAAATTGAACAAGCGCATACCACCCGAGACCCTGATGTCTATCATCAACATTGATCAGCCTGCCCGATTGGCAGACCTTATCGCCTCTTACATCACTTTAAAGGTTGAAGAAAAACAGTCTATCCTGGAAGCTCTGCAAATAGAAAACAGGCTGAAAAGGCTGGACCATATACTGGAAAAAGAGATAGAGATACTGGAAGTTGACTCCAAACTGCAAAGCAAAGTGCGCAAACAGATCGATCGAGTGCAAAAAGAATACTACCTTAAAGAAAAATTAAA
>JAHJBW010000130.1 GCA_018813405.1 Candidatus Margulisiibacteriota bacterium
CATGAACATGGTTTGGCATAACAACGAATTGATCCAATATGCAATTATGATAATGTTTTGGCAAATCGTACCAACATTTTTTCACGATGTAACCCAGACCATTCAAAACCATTTTCCCATTAATTACGTTACCAAAATGATGAATGCGGAATTTTGTGCAAATTGTTATGAAATAATACCCATTTTTTGAATAATCATAATTTTTTAGCCGGATTGTTTTTCTGTTACGATGTCTCATATTTATTGTCTAGCAATTTTCATGCCACTGTAGCACCGCGAGATCTCGCGGTGCTACATGGCGGCTGTGTAGCATTTCTCGTCACCCCTGTAGCGAATTTCGACACCCTTGCCTTGCCGACAGACAGGTATGTTATAATTATCGATAACATGAACAAAAACGAGGCGAAAAAGAAGATCGAAGGATTAAGGGAGAAAATCCGACACCATGATTACCTCTATTATGTTAAAGACCAACCTGAAATATCCGATGCGGAATTTGATAAATTATTCAGGCAATTACAAGACCTAGAAAAACAACATCCCGACCTTGTAACCGACGATTCGCCCACGCAGAGGGTGGGGGGGGAACCACTTAAAGAATTCAAGACCGTTGTCCATAAAAAGCCCCTGCAATCTTTGGACAACGCCATGAACGAAGAAGAATTGCAGGCTTTTGACAAACGCGTTCGCGAAGCCCTTGAAAAAGATAAAATCGATTACGTTTGCGAATTGAAAATGGACGGGCTGGCTGTTGCTTTACAATACAAAAAGGGAAAGTTCAGCGTGGGATCGACCAGGGGGGACGGTGTGCGCGGCGAAGACATTACCCAGAACCTTAAGACCGTAAAAAGCATACCGCTGGTTTTAAATGACCCGGTAGACCTGGAAGTACGCGGTGAAGTTTATCTGCCTTATGATGATTTTGTCAGCCTGAACGAGGACCGTATGGAACAGGGCGAGGCCACCTTTGCCAATCCGCGCAATGCGGCCGCCGGTTCCCTGCGGCAGCTGGATCCGAAAATCGCAGCTTCCAGGCCGCTGGATATCTTCCTCTATTACGGCCAGGCAAAGCTCAAGTCTCATTACGAGATACTGGAATACATGAAAAAGCTTGGCTTTAAGACCAACCCCAACACCAGACTTTGTCATGGCATTGAGGAAGTAAAAAAATACATCAAACACTGGGACACGGCCCGTGAAAAACTCCCCTATGAGATCGATGGGATCGTCGTAAAGGTTGACTCAATCTCTGACCAGGAAAAACTTGGCGCAACCTCCCGCGCCCCTCGCTGGGCGATAGCTTTCAAATACCCGCCCATGCAGGCCGTAACAACTGTTGAACGTATCGAAGTACAGGTTGGGCGTACTGGCGCAATAACCCCCGTAGCCCACCTGAAACCCGTTCATCTGGCAGGGGTTACGGTTAAGCGCGCCACGCTTCACAACGAAGACGAGATCAAACGAAAAGATATCAAGATATTCGATCATGTGATCGTCCAGAGGGCCGGGGAAGTGATCCCTGAGGTAGTGAAAGTAATCAAGGAAAAGCGCACCGGTCATGAGAGATCTTTCCATATGCCGGTCAAATGTCCCGTCTGCGGCGGTGAACTCTACCGGCCAGAAGGTGAAGCTATTACCCGCTGCATCAACGCGGCCTGCCCGGCTCAGGTCAAGGGCCGCATTGGGCTTTTTACCTCGCGCGAGGCCATGGACATAGAACATGTCGGCCCGGCCGTGGTGGACCAGCTGGTAGAGAACAAGCTTATCAAGGATGTGGCCGATCTTTACAAGCTTGAGAAGAATGACCTGCTCGATCTTGAAAGATTTGCCGATAAGTCCGCGCAGAATGTTATCGATTCAATAGAGAGCAGCAAAAACAGGCCGTACGACCGTCTGCTTTACGGTTTGGGAATACGCATGGTAGGGCGGCATGTGGCGACCCTTATTGCGCAAAACTACGACTCGCTTGAAGATCTGTTCGATGTCAAAGAAGAAGAACTGGAGAAGATACACGGCGTGGGCAAAAAGGTCGCCGCATCGATCGCGCATTTCTTTGGCGAGAAGGAAAATCAGCAGTTGATTGAGCGGCTGAAGAAGTATGGCGTTAACATTAAAGCCAAAAAGGCCAGGGGACCTCAACCGTTGAAGGGTAAAACATTTGTCCTTACCGGCACCCTTGAAACCTTGAGCAGGCCAGAAGCTGAAGATCTAATTAGGAGTCTCGGCGGGCATCCGTCATCATCAGTATCAAAGAAAACAGATTATATTGTTGCAGGCGCAGAGCCCGGCTCAAAGTACGACAAGGCGAAGAAGCTCGGTGTGAAGATTATAAGTGAAAAGGAATTTAAAAAGATAGCCCTCAACGAATGAAGGCGGAAAATCGATTTTCCGCCTTCATAGGAATTATTTTCCCCCGCTCTTCTTATTAGCGATATCCTTGTACATCTGAACCCCGGGTTGCACGAAGGGATTTAAACCGAGTAACAAACCTCCCAGCGCGATAGCGTTCATTTCATACTGGTACAGCTGGCCAAGAGTATTGGCCGACAGTTCGGGAATATTGTAGCTCATGCACGGCACGCCGCCTTCAAAATGCGCGTCACGCAGTCCCTCCACAAAAGCCCGGTTAACAAACGACATGGTTTTGCCGTCCAAATACTCTACAGGAGTGCCCCTGGCAGAGATGGTGATATCGGTCTCCACATCTTCCAGCATCAAGAAGGTTTCGATCATATTACGCTCGCCCTGTTGGATCATCTGTCCATTGGCATGCGCATCCTGTGTGTAAAATTCAGGCGAGATCCACAAACCTTTGCCGTCTTTCCCTTCCGTCTCCGGTCCCAGCTGCTGCATCCAATAGGTCACACCTTTAAGGTCAAATATACCTGTCGAGGCTACTTCTATCTTTTTATCCCATTTGTCGTAAGCGATAAACCTCATAGCCGCCCTAAGCATGGCAATGTTCTTGTCGAACTTGTTTTTGCGGGTTTGCTCTTCTGCATACCTGGCTCCGGCAATAAACTCTTTAATATCAATACCGGCCACGGCCATTCCAAACAGGCCGACAGGGCTGGTGACGGAATATCTGCCGCCTACATTGTCGGGCACAGGAAAGGTCTCGTATTTTTCTTTTTTAGCCAGGTCATGGAGGGCGCCCTTGTTCTCGTCGGTGATCGCGATGATCGTATTGGCAGATCCCTTGGCAACTGCAAAGGCAATGGCCGGTTCAACCGTGCCGCCGGATTTGGATATTACGCAAACGCCCACTTTCCTGCCTTTGGTCAGCTTGAGCACAGCATCGGTGTAGGATGGGTCCATATGGTTCCCTAAAAAGAAAATGCGGGGGATATTGCCTTTTTCCAGGTTGATCAGGTCAAGCGGTCCGACCAGGGCTTCGATCGAGGCTTTTATGCCAAGATATGATCCGCCAATGCCGATCGAGATGTAGTCATCTATCTTTTGCCTTAATCCCTTGGCCGCGGCAGTGATGGTATCAAGGTCTTCGTCTGAAATAAAGGGGCTTTCTGTCTTCCAGCCGGTCATGGGGACTTCCCTGTCCTTTATGACGGCGTCTTTGCCCTCTAAAAGTACCCTGTGGTATTTTTCAACCTTATCCCTTACCTCTGCCAGGTTGGGGAGCTGTCCTTGATCTTTAAAGTGCTCGAAGTCGAGTCTGATATCTTTCATATCTTCACCTCTGGCACTATTTTAGCACATTTGAGACGATTTCTTGTCCTTCAGCCTGTATTAGCCTTAAGTGATCCTCTCCCTTAAAGCTTTCGGCGTAGATTTTGTAGATATCTTCTGTCCCGGAGGGGCGCATGGCGACCCAGCCGTTCTCGCTAACGATCTTTAGACCGCCGATCCTGGCGTTATTTCCCGGAGCTTCTGTGAGAATGGCCTGAATGGGTTCTCCTGCTAACTTTTCAGCTTTTATCATGTCAGGTGAAAGCGCTTTCAATTTTGCCTTTTGTTCTGGGGTTGCCGGCGCGTCGATCCTTTCATAAACCGGATCGCCAAATTTCCTGGTAAGGTCGGCATATATCTCAGAGGGTCTAAAACCTGTTTTAGCCATCATTTCAGCGGCCAATAGGTCCATGATAAAGCCGTCCTTTTCGGTTACCCAGGTTGACCCGTCCATCCTTAAAAAACTGGCTCCGGCGCTTTCTTCACCGCCAAAGCCAAGCGTGCCGTTGCCTAACCCTTCAACGAACCATTTGAAACCAACCGGGACTTCAACCAATCTGCGATTGAGATGTCGTGCAACCCTGTCGATCATCGAACTTGATACCAGGGTCTTGCCAATACCCACACCTTGTCCCCAGCCTTCACGGTTCTGGAAAAGGTACCAGATCGCTACAGAAAGATAGTGGTTCGGGTTCATTAGTCCGTTCTCATCAACTATTCCGTGCCTGTCGTAATCAGTATCGTTACCAACAGCAATGTCAAACCGATCTTTTAGGTCAACCAGCCCGGCCATGGCCCAGGGAGAGGAACAGTCCATCCTGATCTTGCCGTCTTTGTCGACACGCATAAAACTAAAGGTAGGATCAACCTTGGGATTCACGACCTCTATGTTCAAGCCATACCTTTCAACTATCGGTTCCCAGAAATGAACACCGGCACCGCCCATAGGATCAACACCGATCTTAATGCCTGCATCTTTGATGGCCTGCATATCCACAACAATACCCAGATCATCTACATAGGGTTGGATGTAGTCATGATGGATGGTGGATTTTGCGTCAGCCGCTGCGTCAAAATCTACCACCTGAATGCCCTGGTATTCATTTGCCAGATATTCATTAGCGCGGGTCTGTATCCAGCTGGTCTCTTTTACATCCGCCGGCCCGCCATTGGGAGGATTGTATTTAAAGCCTCCGTCCTCGGGGGGGTTGTGGGAAGGGGTGATAATTACGCCGTCAGCCAGTTTGCTGGTCCTTCCTTTATTATGAGCAAGTATGGCGTGAGAAACAACAGGAGTGGGAGTGTAGTCAAAGTTCTTTTGGATAAATACGGTTATGCCGTTGCTGGCAAATACCCTCAACGCTGTTTCAAAGGCATTCCTGGATATGGCGTGTGTGTCAAATCCCAAAAACAGGGGACCGTCAATTTTATTCTCTCGACGATAGTCAACGATCGCCTGTGAAGTAGCTATGATATGGAGTTCGTTGAACGAACCATGAAGCGGTGATCCGCGGTGCCCGGATGTGCCAAATGAAACTAATTATCCGGCAGCCGGTTGGTTATAGTAGGTCTTTCTTAGTTGGGGGACATTGAGACGCATTGAGGATGGGACCGGTTTTCCTGCGAGTTTGTGTATAGCCATTTATATATCTCCCTTCAAATTTTTGATACTCCTTTTTCGAAACAAGTTATGAAAAATTTCACACATTTTTTTTAATGTCTGCTATAATAATATTATGAATAAAAAAGGTGCTAGATCAAAGGTGGAAACCATTGGTGTGATAACCCCTGGCGGAGACGCGCCGGGTATGAACCCTGCGGTTCGAGCGGTCGTCAGGACTGCAATCTTTAATAACCTTAAGGTTTTTGGCATCTATTGCGGATGGCGTGGTTTGATCGAGGGGAAGGTAAAGGACCTGGAGCTTAATTCCGTAAGCGGGATTATCAATCAGGGCGGCACCATGCTCCATACCTGCCGCACGCCAGAATTCAAAGAAAAAGCTTTGCGCCAGAAAGCCATGGATGTTCTTCGCGCTTATAAGATAGACGCTCTGGTGGTCATTGGCGGTGACGGCTCTTTGCGCGCCGCACATCAGCTTTTTAAGGACTTTAAACTTCCGGTGATCCATGTTCCCGCCAGCATTGACAACGATATCTGCGGAACAGATTATTCCATAGGCTTTGACACTGCTGTTAATACCGCGGTCGAGGCCATTGACAAGATCCGCGACACCGCGTCCTCCCACGAGCGAATATTTGTGGTCGAGGTCATGGGCCGGCACAACGGACACATTGCGCTTGATGTAGGCCTGGTTGCTGGTGCCGAGGCCATCCTTGTGCCCGAGATCAAGTACAATATTGAGGACATTGCCAAAAAACTTAAATACGGCAAACAGCGCGGCAAGAACAGCTTTATTATTGTGGTTGCCGAAGGGGTGGCTCAGGGCACCCATATCGCAAAAGAGCTCAAAGAACTTATTGATGCCGATATCAGGGTGAGTGTGCTTGGACACATGCAGAGAGGAGGCTCACCATCCGCCTTATCGCGCGAAACAGCCTGCAAACTTGGCGCTCACGCGGTAGAGCTTTTACTGCAGGGCAAATCCGCCATGATGGTGGGATTGGTCTCGGATAAGGTGGTTTCAAACCCCATGGAATCTGTCATCAAGCGCAAACGCAAGCTGGACATGGACGCCTACAAATTGGCCGAGGTCCTGGCAGGCTAAAAGAAATCCACCTCGTTGCGCATTTTATACAACTGATCGTCTTGTGGAATAAAACGTTCGCCTTTTACTTCGGTAAGCTTGTTAGCCACTATTTTGTCCGCTTTTATGCCCGGATACATTCCAAACTTCCCTTCCAGCATAAAGTCAAAAATGGCATCACCGAACCTTAAACCCAGGATGCGGTCGTTTACATGCGCCTCTCCGCCGCGAATTGCGTGGCCGCAAACCTGCAGGCGGTATTCATGCTCCGGTATGTGCTTTCTTAGCAGGGCGTAGAAATATTCCCCAATGCCACCCAACTGCACGTTGCCGAAAGAGTCTTTCTTCTTCGGCATGGCGTCAAGAGCTTTTACTATGGCAAATTTCGGGTCTGCATCGTTAAGCATCGCGTCAACATATTGCTTGTTCTCATTGTTTAGCGTCTCAGGATATTTATTGTCAAATAAACGAGCCCCCTCGGATACCACGGCTATACAATAGCCCTGATATTCCATGGTCTTTTTTACTCGGCCAAGGAATTGTTTTATCGACACCTCTTCCTCGGGCAGTACCACAATATCCGCTCCGCCAGCGATACCAGCATACAACGCCACCCACCCGGCGTGTCTGCCCATAAGCTCGATCACAAAACATCGGCTGTGTGAGCGCACGGTTGTAGTGATGTTTTCGATAAAGTGGACGCTTTCCGCTACTGCCGAATCAAACCC
>JAHJBW010000131.1 GCA_018813405.1 Candidatus Margulisiibacteriota bacterium
AGGCGTCTTCGGCATTTACGCCGATTGACTCGGCGCCCTTCGCGTATGCCGCGTCAACCGCGTCGGTCATATTCTTGATGATGTCTTTTTTGGAAAGCTTGCCCATGAACTTTGCTTCAAGCATTATCTCTGAAGTCGATATCGAAAGGTTCAGGTGCTTGATCTTGGGCACAAGCTTAAAGGCCAGGTCCACGTCTTTTTTGATGGCCCTTATCCAACCCTCTAGCCTTATGGGTTGCAGCGCTCCCATTTCGGCCAATTCCAGATTGGCGTTAAGGTAATTCACTTCATGCATGGTGAACGGAAAGCCGAACTCGGACTGGAACACACCGAGGTCGTTAAGCAGCATGTTGATGATGGTTTTTTCCAGTTTCGACAGCCCTATCCTGGAAGTCTGTACTCCGTCCCTGTTGGTTACATCTATAATATATACGTTTGGCATCTACTTCCTCCTTTGATGAACCTTATATTATACACGATTATTATGCTTTAGTCCACGGGCTTAACAGCTGGAAATTGCGGGGATTGCACGTCAATATATTCGATCTTCTCAAAGCTGTACGAGAGGTTCTTCAGGAGCTGTTTTAAAACTGTGATCTTCTCCGCAATTTTCAAAGGACTGCCTATCTTTACATAAAGAACATCGTCAAGCAAAAGAACTATGTTGTCTCCTTCATTTATGTCTACCTGTATGCGTTTTGGGTTAATGTCCTGCTGAAGCTGTTCCAGCAGGGAAAACACGCCTGCCGTAACGTCCGCCGACAGCCGCCCCTCCTTCAGCCATTCTTTGCGGACGCCCACAATCACGGGCAAATTGTGCATATCAATGGCGGCCCCTTCCGAGGGGTCAACAATGGCGCCCTCATCGTCTATCAGATACGAGACCTTCTCAAAAACCACCACAGCCTGCCCATGCCTTTCGACAACCCGGATCAACACGCTGTTCGGCAGCTGTCTGGAAGCTTTTACGCTTTTTATGGCCTTGATGGTCTTAACTTTTCTTTCCACATCGCGCAGGTCAACAAAAAAGATGTTCTTTTCAAAGGGTACGCTGGCCAATTCAACAATCCGCTCCTGGTCAATGGTCAGACAGCCCGTTACGACAACATCTTTAACTTTCCAGATCGGCAGGGAAATAAAGAGAAAGACGATAGTGCCAAGAAAGAAAAAAAAGAACATGGACCAGACAACATACCAGCTTCTTTTCCTGCGGCCCCGCGACCGCTTTTTCTTATTCAAAGGCGCTCTCCAGGATTCGCCTGACAAGCTCATCAAAGCTTATACCAGCGTGAGCGGCCTGCGCCGGCAGGTCGGACCTGTCGGTCATGCCAGGAATGGTGTTTATCTCCGTCACATGGGGGACGCCTGTCCGGTCAACTATAAGGTCCACCCTTGAAAATCCTCGGCATCCGATGGCGCGGTGCGCGGCAAGCGCGGTCTTTTGTGTCAGCGCGTACATCGCCGCCTCCAGCCTGGCGGGGAGAATAAAATCCGTAAGGCCCTCGGTGTATTTTGCTTCAAAGTCATAGAATTCCTTTTTGGGTAAAAGCTCAAGGACCGGCAGGGCTTCGTTCTTCAAAATGCCCACCGTTACTTCCTGGCCGGCAATATACTGCTCGACAAAAATATCCTTAAAGTCCTTTGAGGTATCCCTGATCACCTTATCAAATTCATGGGCGCCGTGCACAATAGAAACACCCAGGCTCGAGCCTTCTGAAGTGGGCTTGACGACGGCCGGCGTAACAAAATCCTTTTTGAGCCTTTCGATCTCCTTATCGATATCGGAAACATCGATCATAGTGAATTTCGGGGTATTTACGCCCTTTGAAAGCCATATTTTCTTGGAAGCTACCTTGTGCATGGCGATCCGCGAGGCTCTGGCTCCGGAGCCGGTGTAAGGCAGACCGTGTTCATCAAGGATTGCCTGGACCTGTCCGTCCTCTCCAAATTCTCCGTGGAGAGCAATATAGACGACATCGATCTTTGCTTTTTTTAGGTTTTCCACCAGGTTGGGTCCGGTGTCGAACGAAGAAGCCTTATAGCCCTGCGAAAGGAGGGAGTTAAGGACATTTTTACCCGAGCGGAGGGAAATTTCCCGCTCGCGGGACGGCCCTCCCATAAGTACTGCTATATTGAGGTTTTTGTGATTGTTCACTAATTAATTTTAACATGTTATAATGGCTTTGTCATGACATACAACATCACGCTGATCCCCGGAGACGGGATAGGGTCCGAGGTTTCCGACGCGGCCAGAAGGTGCGTTGACGCTACTGGCGTTAAAGTGAGCTGGGACATAAAAGAGGCCGGCGCCGACGTGGTCGAAAAATATGGCACACCCCTTCCCAAAGATGTGCTTGAATCCATCAGG
>JAHJBW010000132.1 GCA_018813405.1 Candidatus Margulisiibacteriota bacterium
CGACATGCAGACCGTTTTTAACAAAGACCCTATCGCAGCCGCCCAAAAATGGGAAGAACAAGGGGCCAAACGCCTGCACGTTGTTGATCTTGATGGCGCCAGGACAGGCATTCCCAAAAATTTCGAGATCGTAAAAAAGATCGCCCAAACCCTTTCCATTCCCGTACAGACCGGAGGAGGGCTAAGGTCGGAAAAAAACATCAAAGACGCCATTGCGGCAGGTATAGACCGGATAGTTCTTGGAACTACAGCGATCGTCAATCCCAACCTGCTGGGCCAGTTGTGCGACAAATACGGCGACAGGCTTATCATTTCGATAGACGCCAAGAACAACATGGTAGTGGCATCGGGCTGGACCGAAGTCTCAAAAAAAGATGCCATATCGCTTGCTAACGAAGCCGTTGGCATGGGGGTCAAAAGGTTCGTTTATACCGATGTTTCGCGCGACGGCGTGCTGGCCGGACCCAACTTTGAAGGAATAGAGTTCTTTGTATCCCAGGTCTCGGTCCCCGTGATCGCGGCCGGGGGCATCTCTTCCAGCGAAGATATTCAAAAACTAAAAAAGCTAAGGCTTGAAGGTTGTATCATCGGAAAAGCTCTTTACACTGGCGACATCAAGCTTGGAGAAGTCGTCTAGATGCCTACCAATCTCTTCCTGATACGCCACGGAGAGACACTTTCTAATATTGAATTGATCTATCAGGGCCAGACCGGCGATTCCGACCTCTCTGAACTGGGAGTAAAAGAAGGCCAGGAACTTGCCAGAGGCCTGAAAAACCAGAAATTCGATGCTATCTACTCCAGCACCCTCAAGCGTTCAATTAGGACCGCGGGTTTTATTGCCGACGGCCACGGCCTGCAAGTGGCCCAGGTGCCCGAGCTTAAAGAAAGGTACTACGGAGTTTTCGAGGGCTTGCGCTTTGAAGTGATCAAACAAAAATACCCCGAGCTTTACGAAACCTGGCTTACCCATCCGGACAAAGCGATAATTCCAAAGGCCGAGACCCTGGAACAACTGCAAAAAAGAGGCGTGGCGGCAGTTGAGAAACTTCTGGCAGAACATACTGGCGGCAATATTTGCGTGGTTGGCCATGGAGCGATCAACCGAACAATATTGTTCCATTACATGAACCTTACACTGGACAATTTCTGGAGGATCAAGCAGGACAACTGCTGCGTCAATCTTATAGAGATCGACAAACACCCAATAGTGATACTGCTCAACAGCACCTGGTTCCTTGGCGAGAAAAGGATATCAAGGCTCAGCGTTTATTGATCACTTCTCCTCAAGCCGCTTTTGCAGGGCGTTTAGCTCAGATCTGATCTCTTTTGGCAATTTCTTGCCAAAAGTCTTGAAGAAATGTTTTACGCCCTTGAGTTCTTCCTGCCATTCATTCTTGTCAATGTGAAGCAGTTCATGGATGGTGTCCTTTTGCATGCGCAAACCGGAAAGGTCAAGTTCGTCAGCCCTTGGCACATAACCGATCGGGGTCCTTCTGGCCCCTACCCTGTAGCGGCAGCGGTTTATTATCCATTCCAGCACTCTCAGGTTCTCGCCAAAGCCCGGCCACATAAACTCGCCGTCCTTGTCGGTGCGGAACCAGTTGACGTGGAATATCTTGGGCGCCTGCACCATGCGGTTGCCCATTTCCAGCCAGTGACCGAAATAGTCGGCCATGTTGTACCCGCAAAAAGGCAGCATGGCCATGGGATCGCGCCTTACCTCGCCCTGCTTGCCGTACTGGGCGGCCGTGCGCTCGGAGGCCATGGTAGCCCCCACAAATACGCCGTGCTGCCAGGTGAATGCCTCATATACCAACGGGGCCAATCTGGCCCTGCGCCCGCCAAAAATAATGGCGGAAATAGGCACGCCGTGATGCTGATTAATGCGGTTGGAGATCGACGGGCATTGCGAAAGGGGCGCGGTAAATCGCGCGTTGGGATGGGCGCCTTTGATGGGCTTTCCATGCTCGTCTTTCATGCCCGGCTTCCAGGGCCTACCCAGCCAATCGATGCCGCTTTTTGGGACCGGCGGATCGCCGTCTTCCCACCAAACCGTCTTGTCGGGCTTTAACAGAACATTGGTAAATATAGTGTTTTTCGCAACAGTAGCCATGGCATTGGGATTGGTCTTTGTGTTAGTACCGGGAGCCACGCCGAACATGCCGTTCTCGGGGTTGATCGCCCAGAGAGTACCGTCGGAGTCGATCCGCATCCAGGCAATATCGTCGCCCACCGTCCATATGCGATAGCCTTTCTTTTTAAGCCCTTCGGGAGGGATAAGCATGGCCAGGTTGGTCTTTCCGCAGGCGCTTGGGAAAGCCGCGGCCACATAGGATATGTAACCGTTGGGGTCCTCAACGCCCATAATAAGCATGTGTTCGGCCATCCAGCCCTCTTCCCTGGCCTGCCAGGAAGCTATGCGCAAAGCCAGGCATTTTTTTCCCAGCAGAACATTGCCG
>JAHJBW010000133.1 GCA_018813405.1 Candidatus Margulisiibacteriota bacterium
CGTCTTTCTGCAAGGTCCTGCAGTTTCCCATCCTTTAAGAATTCTTCTAAAGCGTGGCCCTGAAGCTCTTTGATCTCCCGGATATATTCTTCAAGGGCTAATAGTTTTCTTTCCAATAAATTTCTATCTATTTCCATATGTTCCTCCGCTCAATCTTTGGTCCATATCGGCGAAAAGCAATTTATAAAGTGGTTTTAGGTCAAAATACTTGTTCCTGGTCGTTCCCTCAAAATCAGCCCTCTGGTTCTCATCCTTCGAATGTATTACCTTGCCCTTTTTGATTACCTGGAACCTGAAAAACGGCGAGGCGTGATTTAGTATTCTAATATCGACTTTTAATGGGAAAAATATCTTTTCAAGCTGGCGGGCCAGGTTGACATCGCGTCCGTACGGGGTTTGGGGCGTTTGCTTTTCATCTAATAGGATGGCAATATCAATGTCGCTGTTTTCTCTGGCGGCTCCTTCCGCGCGCGATCCATAAAGGTACGCGGTGATAACATCAGCTTCTTTTTCCAGGAATGGGCCGCCTTTTGAAATTATTTCATTATGATCTTTACGCATGTGATAATTATAGCGTAACTTCTGTTATTCCGCCATGGGCGACGGCAAAAGAGCGGCCAGGGCGGTACACGAGTATTTATCTATATAGCTTTCTAGAAATCGAAGTTTATACCAAAGGCAACCAGCAAAGGCAGCCCAAGACCAAACCTGAAGCGTATATTGTCACTTGCCAGCCACATCCAGCCGCCTTCGATGTTAAGCGGGAAGATCAAACCTACTGTTCCAAACGTGAAATAGGTCAACTGGTTCTTGTTGATCAAACTGCGCACTTCTGTGGCCAATTCCTGCGGTAAAAATACCCTGTCGCCATATTTGGCCACTATTGTTTTTACTGCTTCTTCGATCTCGGCCTGGGTCGGTTGCCCGCTTATCCAGGTATAGCTAAAGCCCAGCCAGTTGGAAAGGCCGGCCTCTGACACTGGATATCCAAAACCATTCTTGGTCACGACCCCAAGGAATGGATTTCCCGCCATACCAAGTCCGAATGTGAACCTGGACGATTCAAGCATCAGTTTTTCAGCGGTACCCGCGTTGGTCTCAAGGGCGGCGGAGGCACTGAGCGAAAGCAACAACACCAGAGCCAGGGAAACAAGAACTATTTTCATTTTCATATATAACCTCCCGAAATGATTATTGCTCATTATATAAAGGTTCTCATTCCAAATCAAGCGGTTTTGATGTAAAATAGTGAGTAAGGGTTATTTGAAATAAGGAATGAAGAAAGAAAAAAAGAAAAAAGTTGTTGTTTTGGGCGGCGGGCCAAATCGCATTGGGCAGGGGATCGAGTTTGATTACTGCTGTGTCCATGCTTCCATGGCCCTTCAGGAAGAGGGTTTTGAGTCCATCATGGTCAATTCAAACCCCGAGACCGTCTCCACCGACTACGACACCTCGGACCGGCTTTACTTTGAACCCTTGACCCGTGAAGATGTTTTAAACATTATCGAGAAAGAACAGCCCCTGGGGGTCATTGTTCAATTTGGAGGACAAACCCCTCTTAATCTGGCCATTCCCCTTGAAGATGCCGGGGTGAATATCCTTGGGACTTCCGTCGATTCCATCGACAGGGCCGAAGACCGCAAAAGGTTCAAAGCCTTGCTCAAGAAGTTGAAACTTATTCAGCCTCCCAACGGCATTGCCGCTTCGACAAAACAGGCGATAAACATTGCCAAAAAGATAGGATATCCGGTGGTGGTGCGTCCTTCCTATGTCCTGGGCGGCCGTGCCATGGAAATAGTCTATGATGAAAAAGACCTTGATGAGTACATGAACCATGCCGTCATCGCTTCCCCAAAACGTCCCATTCTGGTCGACAAATTCCTGGAAGACGCCATCGAGATAGATGTGGACTGTGTTAGCGACGGCGATACAACGTTGATCTGCGGTATTATGGAGCATGTGGAAGAAGCCGGTATCCACTCGGGCGACTCGGCCTGTGCCATACCGCCCTTTTCCCTTTCCATGTCGCAGATAGAAAGCATACGGGAAAATACTATCGCCCTGGCCAAAGAACTGAAGGTGAAAGGGCTGATGAACATTCAATATGCCATAAGGAACAGTACTGTATATGTCCTTGAAGTAAACCCCCGCGCTTCCCGCACCGTACCATATGTTTCAAAGGCCACCGGCGTTGCCTGGGCCAAGATCGCTACCAAAGTCATGGTGGGAAGGACCCTGAAGGAAATGGGGGTCAGGGATGATATCAAGATCAAGCATGTGGCCGTAAAAGAAGCTGTTTTTCCTTTTAACCGTTTTCCAGGCGTTGACGCCCTTTTGGGGCCGGAAATGAAATCGACCGGAGAGGTAATGGGGATAGATACCGATTTTGGATCGGCCTTTATGAAATCGCAAATAGCCGCGGGACAAAATTTGCCAATGACGGGCAAAGTTTTTGTGTCCGTAAAGGACAAAGACAAACGCAATGTCATCTATATAGTAAAAAAACTGGTGGACCTTGGTTTTTCCATAGTTTCCACCTCGGGCACTTCTGAAGTGCTGGAGAACAATGGTGTTCCTGTCCAGAAGGTCTATAAGATACAGGAAGGAAGGCCCGATGTATTGGACCTTATAAAGAACAACGAGATCGCGTTGATCATCAATACTCCATCGGGGATCCGCAAGCAAAAAGACGATGAGACCAAGATCCGTTCTTCAGCCGTTATGCACGGCACGCCCATCATTACCACCATTGCCGGAGCGCAAGCCGCGGTCGGGGGTATAGAGGCGTTCAAGAGCAAGGGACTCAAGGTAAAAGCCCTGCAAGATTACCACTAGTTCACATAGAAGTTATAGGCCATCTCTGAAATTCGATTGATCACTTTTCTCGCTTCGCTTTTTTGCTGGAATTTCCACGTCATTATGGCCAGGATGTAATTTCCTCTGTCTGTGTAGACCATGCCGACATCGTTGAGCACGCCGGTCAGGTTGCCTGTCTTGTTGGCGACGATGGTGCCGGGCGGTAATGGTTTTACTATGCCCCAGCGGTACCTTTGGTTCTTCATAAAGGCCAGCATGTCCTCGACCGCCTTTGGCGAGAACGCGTTGCCGTACTTTATCTTATAGATAAGGCTGGCCATATCATTGGGGGATGTGCGGTTGCAGTTGGCGGGCGGTTCTACCAGAGCGGTCTCGTCGTTGAGCCTGGTATTGTTAAGTCCCATCAATTTACAGAAATCATTGATGTTGTCCTGGCCTATCTTTCTGACCAGCAGGCGCGTGGCGGTGTTATCGGATATTGATATCATCATTCTGGCCAGGCCCCACAGAGTGTATGAGTTGCCTGCCTTGAGCCATCTTAACACCCCCGAACCTTCAAGCTTGTCGCTGTTTTTTAGGACGACCCTTTCATTTATATCCACCAGGCTGCGGTCTGACATAAAAAAAAGCGTTGTCATAATGGGCATTTTTATAACGCTGGCCGCGGGGTAGGGCAGGTCCCCGTTCACCGAGAACTGCTCCATGGTCTGGCAGTCGATAAAAGCAACCCCGACCTTGCCGCCATAAGGCGCCAAATAATCGCTGAGCTTGCTCTCCAGCGCCCTTATGTCAAAGGCGTGGGAAAGGGAGGCCGCAAGGAGCAGAATGACCGTAAATATCAGCTTCTTCATAAGTTTTTGATAATATCATTATATACTTTCTGAATGGGTATGTGGTGTTTTTTTGCGATCCGGTTATAGTCTTCATATTCAGGAGAGATCGTCACCAGTTTTGTGCCCAGACACCCATGTTTCACTCGTGCTTTACCGTGTTTTGTTGATACTTTCCTAAAACTTTTCTTTAGTTTTTCGCGTGTAACAAGACACATCCTTGTTCCGAAAGAGGTGGTGCTCTTAAAAACCGCTTCAAGTATCCTGTCCTTGTCGCCGAGTTCGCATAGCACGCTTAATTTGACCGCGCCGCGTTCTTTTTTCATCAAGATAGGCGATATCCAGCAGTCCAGCGCTCCTGCCCTTATGATCTGTCTGATTGCATTGTTGTAGCGTTTTGGGTCCATGTCATCAATGTTTGCTTCTATCTCCAAAACCGCGTCATGTTCCGTCTGCAACTGCATCTCGCCTATGATGACGCGCAGCATATTCGCTTGTTTTTCAAGCTTGTGATTTCCTAAGCCTAGGCCTACGCTTATTGCCTTGATACGCGGGATATCTCCAAAGTTGCGCGCAAGAGTTGTCACAATGGCCGCTCCGGTCGGGGTTACCAGCTCCTGCCTTATGCCATTGCTATAGAAGGGGATACCCTTGAGAAGCTCTAGAGTGGCGGGAGAGGGGACGGAAAGAGTTCCGTGGGTGTGTTCGATGGTGCCTTTGCCCACATTTAGCGGCGAGCAATATATCTCTTCGATATCCAGCGCGTAAAATCCTATGCAGGCCCCTACAATATCAACAATAGCGTCAACAGCCCCTACTTCATGAAAGTGGACCTTGTTTACAGATGTCCCGTGCACCCTGGCTTCGGCCTGAGCCAGCCTTTTAAAGATGGCTTTCGCATTGTCTTTGATCTCTTGATCGAGCTTGCTTTTGTCGATCAGCTTTAAAATATCCGGCAGGCGGCGGTGATGATGCTGTTCTTTGGTCTTAACCTCGACAAAAGAGGCGGACAGGCCGTTGCTTTTTTGTCTGGAGACCTTTAGTTGATAGCCGTCAAGAGCAAGCTTTTTTAATTCTTTTTTAAGGTGTTTTTCCGAAAGGCCCGCATCGATCAAGGCGCCCAGGATCATGTTCCCGGCTATTCCGGTAGGACAATCAAAGTAGATTATTTTCATGATACAGGGCCGCGAGATCTCGCGGCCTTCCTTATTATTGCATAGGCCATCACGGCGGCGCCGAAACCGTTGTCTATGTTGACCAC
>JAHJBW010000134.1 GCA_018813405.1 Candidatus Margulisiibacteriota bacterium
ACTATATTAATCAGGACATTAAGGTATATTATTGTTGAAAAGGGCATTATTTATTAACTCTTCTTATTGCCAGCTCCGCGACGGGTTTAAGGATCTGTTCCAGCTCTCCTCCTTCACTCTGCACATCTTCCCAGATAGCGTTTATCTTTTTTTGGTCTTTTTCTTCAAGCAGTTTTTTAATAAGCTCAACAAAGGTGTTTTCGCGCCTGGTCAAAAGATCCATTTCCGAGGTAAGCTTTTTGGTGGCTTCGCGTGACCTGACTATCTCTGTCAGGTCCCTTACCAGATAAAGAAAACCCTGGTTATTTTGTACGGGCGACTTTTTAACTTCTACCGATGTAACCCTGTTTTTTACCCCCTTGAATTCGTACTCGGCGCCGGCGGTGACCATTATATGATCAATGGGCAGGCCTAATAGAGCTCCTTGATTGTATCCACCAATATTGCTGCCCGCCTGGTTGACATAGTTGATAATGCCTTCTTTGTCTGTCAGGAACAAGCCATCGTAGAAAGCTTCGGAAACGGCTTCGGCAATAAGCTCTTTTGAAAGCGAGGGAACAGGGGAGTATTTTATTATTGCGTAAGCAATGATCCAAACTGTTATGGTGGTGGTATGGATAGCGATTGACCAGGTGTGTATGCCCAGAACGGGGAGAATGTCATTGAAAATAGCGCCTATAGACAACGGCATCAAGATGGCCAACAAATAAAGTCCGGCCTGTGTCCTGCGGAAGGCGTTCATGTCATTCCTGAGGGTATCAAGAAGGAAGAAAAGACTGGCCAGGGAATAACCAATATAAAATACAATGTAGAGCGGATAAAGGCCTGCCCTCTGGTAGTCGAAACCGTGAGCAGTCATGGCAAACCCGGACACAAAATGTGGCGTCAGGTTAATGGCCGCAAACATCAAAAGGGAAGGCAAATAGATAAAAGGTATCCATTTAGGGCTTTTTCCATAGAAAAAGGCAATGGAGAAATGCAACAGTAAACTGAAAACCAGCAGCCAGAAGAAATTCATTGGAACGAACCAGAAAACAGCCATGGAAGCGCTGGTTGAATACCCCATAATGCCCTGACATGTTCCGGCAGCGCAGAGGGCAGCTGTCAATAGCAAGAATACAAGATTTTCCCTGGTGCGATAATATACAAAAGCACCGGCCATAAAAGCAACAAATCCAAAAATGATATGTGAGGCATTATAGAAAAACACCGCGGCTGTCACAGCTATCTCCTTTTTTCTAGTTTATCGGCAAGGTAAACTTAAATGAAGAGCCTTTCCCTTTTCCTTCTGACTCGGCCCATATTCTGCCGCCGTGGGCCTCTATGATGGTTTTGCAAAGGGCAAGCCCCAGCCCTGTGCTTTTGACGCGGGCGGTTTCGCTGGAAACAGAATAAAACTTCTCGAACACCTTTTCCAGGTCTTTTTTTTCTATGCCCAGCCCCTGATCCTTGACCTCGACTACTATTAAACCCTCGCCGTCCTTTTGGGCAGAGATTTTTATCAGGCCGTTGTCGGGGGAAAACTTGATCGCGTTAGAGATAAGGTTGATAATGACCTGTAATATATTATTAGCATTTGCTGTTACCTCGGGCAGTTGAGCGTCCACCTCTTTGATCAGTTTGTTGTTCTTGGGCGCCGCCTGGGCAAGCATTTCATCAAAAACATTGTCAATGACGCTCGACAAATTCACTTTTGATTTTTCTATCTTGGTTTTGCTGGTTTCAAACTGTGCCAGATTAGTAAGGTCGGATGTCAGGTTCAATATTCTTGAGGTTTGCTTGCTGATAATGGTGTTGTATTTGTTAAGGTCTTCTGTCGTGGGGCCGGTCTCCCCGCTTAGTATGGCGTTGGCGTACTTGTTTATGATATCCAGCGGCTGGCGCAGTTCTTTTTCCATCATTATCAGAAGGTCGGCGGTTTCTTTGGAATAATGGTCGATCTGTTCCTGCTTTTTTTAGTATCGAGCTTACCAGATAGGAAAGGCCATAGCTGGTAGCCAGAGAGGCTACCAGAAATATTCCAGCCGAAAGAGCAAGAGATGGAACGATCAAGCTGGCGCTGGAAAATGTATTGGCCAGCGAAATACCGCAAATGACCAGGAACATGCCAACGGCAATGATCAACGCATTGACCTTGGGATAGTACAATATGAAGATGGATAGTTCAAAGACCAAAATAAGTATGAAAGGGCTGAAAAAACCGCCGGTAAAGAATATCAGCCCTCCAATAATAATAAGGTCAAGAAAAGTCCTAAAGGTTGCCAGCAGACTGGACCTTAAAGATGAAAGCGCAAGCAGGGGCAGATCAATGACCATGTATTTGATAAAAGCGACGGCAAGCAATGATGCCACAGGGTAAGCTGGCAGACACTGGTCAAACACAAAAGCGCAGAACACAAAGATCGCGGCGCATGAGGCTACTACCAGGAGCCTTATTTTGTTTATCCAGCCTTGCTCGCTTCCCCCAAACAGTGCGTATTCTTGCATCAGTACTCCTCAGTTGTTTATATGGGCAGAGTGAACTTGTAAATAACTCTTTTTCCTGCCTCAGCCCACAACCTGCCTCCATGGGCATGAATAATGGCCCGGCAAAGCGCCATCTCGAGCCCGGAATCGGATTCTTCGATCTTTTCTTCTTCCCCTGATGTTTTGATGGTCTTATCAAAAAGCGTGTCGATATTTTCCGCGTTTATGCCCAACCCCTGATTTTTAATCTCTACCGAAATGGTCTTTCTGTCCTTTCTGCCCGCGCTAATGCTTATGGTAGAATTGGGGCTTGTATGCTTGATGGCATCTTTTAGCAAAAGCAGCAGAGTGCGCCGCATTTTTTCTTCGTCTATCCTTGTGCGCGGCGTCCGAGACGAAATGTTCGGCAAAATGTAGATATTCTTTTCCACAAAAAGCGGCTGCAGTTGTTCGACCGCGTCCCTGATCATATTGACTATATGGGCCCTGGACCTGTTTATTTTGGTCTTGCCTGCCTCGATGCGGGAGATATCCAGCAGGGTTGAAGTGATCTCTATAACCTCGCTAGATTTCTTAAAGATTATTTCGTTATACTGTTTTTGCTTGTCGTTCAAAAGAACGGCCGGGGAATCAAGTATAAAAGAGCTGTATTCTTTTATTGAAGCTACTGGAGTACGAAGTTCATGGGCCATAAGGTTGGTCAGCTCCGCTTTTTCCCTGGCGATAGTTTCCAACTGCATTTGTTTGGTTTTGAGTTTGTCACCGGTTGATGCAATTGTTTGGGTCATCATGAGGGCGGTAGCGCCAAAGGAGATTGGTATGACAAGGGCCAGGGCAGTATTTGATGACAGGAGCTGGAAAGAAGGTATGACCGACCCCGTTTGGAGCAGGGCTGTTGAAATAAGCAGGGCATTCATGGCAAGGGCAAAAGACAATGACAATTGATATTTAAAGAAAAGAGCGACAAAAACAGCCTGGACAATATAATAGAACAGGAACGGACTTGCCAGTCCTCCGGTCAGGTACATTGTAAGGCCGATGAGGAGCGTGTCAAGGGATGTTTGGATGATATCCAGGGTCTCATTTTGGGGGAATCTGGACCCTGCCAGGGTGCTTATCAAGCCTATGGTTGCGATGGAAAGTAATGGAATAAAAGGCAAAGGTATTCCGAACAGGAAGGTTGAACATAATAATATCAGCAACATCAGGGGATAGAATAAACACCTGATGCTGTTCAAGCTTAAAGGCAGGTTTTTTCCTTTTGCCATTGTTAATAATTATATAGAATAATATCAAGGATGCAATCGGAATTTGGCTGGATTGACTGGCCAAAATCTTTCTGTTACTCTTTTCTCATGCTGGACATAAAAGAGCTTTCGGTCAGCTTTGGCAATTTTCAGGCTGTGAAGGATGTTGGTTTTTCGTTGAAAAGAGGCGAAACCCTGGGCCTGCTGGGGGAGTCGGGGTCGGGCAAGTCCACCGTAGCGCTGGCGATAATGCGATTGATCTCTTATCCCGGCAAGATCATTTCGGGGAAGATACTTCTGGACGGCGCTGACCTTATCAAATTGGGCGGCGAGGAAATGAGAAAAATACGCGGGGCCAAGATCTCAATGATCTTTCAAGACCCGTTCTCGTCCCTGAACCCTGTTTTTACGGTAGGGGAGCAGATAGCCGAGGCTTTTCGATATCATCAGGGCCTTAACAGGGTAGAGGCCTGGGAACGCTCCATAGAAATGCTGGGAACGGTACAGATAAGGAACCCATCTGCCAGGATACATAACTATCCCCATCAATTTTCAGGCGGAATGAGGCAGAGAGTGATGATAGCCATGGCGCTGGCGTGCAACCCCGAATTCCTTATCGCGGATGAGCCCACCACGGCCCTGGATGTCACGGTCCAGGCAGAGATACTTAAGCTGATAGCGGACTTGCAGAACAAATTCAAGCTTGGGGTGCTGTTCATTACCCACAACTTTGCTATTATAAAACAGATATGCGACAGGGTGGTGGTAATGCGAAAGGGCCAAGTGATGGAGGAGGGGGCAACCCTTGAGGTCTTGAATAATTCCCGCAATGCTTATACAAAAAATTTAATAGAAAGCGTAAAGGTTTTAGCCGGTGAATGAGCCTCTAATAGAAATAAAGGATGTAACAAAAAGCTTTGGTCCGGTCACAGCCGTTGATGGAGTGAGCTTTAGTATTATGGAAGGGGACAGCCTGGGATTGGTGGGAGAGTCGGGGTCGGGTAAGACCACTTTGAGCAGGCTTATCTTAAAGCTTATCGAGCCGGATGGCGGCAGGATAAGTTACTCTTTTGAGGAAAAAGAACTGCGTTCCAAATGCCAGATAGTTTTCCAGGACCCGCAGACCTCGCTTAATCCCCGCATCAGGGTGGGGGAGGCCATCGCGGAACCCGCCCGCATCCACTCGCGTCCCCCAAGAGTAAAAGAACTTCTCGAAATGGTGAAACTCCCGGCGGAATATGCGAAACGCTATCCTCACGAACTATCCGGCGGCGAGAGGCAAAGGATAGGTATTGCCCGCGCGCTGGCCTCCAACCCTTCCTTTCTTGTGCTTGACGAGCCGGTCTCATCGCTGGATGTAACCATACAGGTAGAGATACTTAATCTGCTAAAAGAGCTCAGGCAGACCCTTGACCTGACCTATCTTTTTATAGCCCACGATCTCTCGACAATCGCCTATATGTGTGATATTATTACGGTACTAAGAGCCGGGAGGATCGAGGAATATGGACCCAAAGAGCTCATACTTAGAAGACCAAAGAGTGCCTATACCCAACTGCTTTTGGACTCATCTCCTAAGTTTTAATTCATCTGCAAAAAGAGTGAAATTTCTGTCCAATAAGGCCGATAAAAATATACAAACATCTGCATCATGAAAGGAAGAGTGTTGTTATGGAAAACATCGAGAGCAAACCGGAAGATCTAAAAGAATTCAGGTGTAAATTTTGTAATCGCCTTTTAGCTAAAGTTGTGGAGTGTAAGAAAGTAGAGATCAAGTGCCCTAAATGCAAGACCATGAACCTTTATCGCGAAGACGAGATCGTGATTGTTGAGATAGACGAGAACTATCTGAACAAGAGGATACAAAAAGGGAAGATCAACTTCAACATAATGAAGCACTAGGGGACAGGCATCGAGGGCCCAGGGTGTCAGGGCATTGAGTGCAAAGACTTTTTAACTATTCCCAGCGCCGCTTCCTGCAAACCCTCTCCTAAAGAAGGATGGGCTTGAAAAATACTCCCCAGTTCACCGGCTTTCAGGCCTTTTTTAACTGCCAGCGTGGCGGCGGACAAAAGATCAGAAGCCCCAGATCCAAAGATATGTATTCCAAGCAATTCTTCGCTGTTTTTGTCAGCTACTATCTTAACAAAACCTTCAGTTTCTCCGATTGCGTTCGCATATCCCAGAGCGCTAAGGGGGAATTTTGAAACCGCCGCCCTGTCGCCGGCCTCTTTTTCCGTGACCCCAACTGATCCTATCTCGGGGTGGGTGTAGACGGCCATGGGGATGTTCTTTTGGTCCCAGCTTTTGCCTTCGGCGGCGAGCATTCCCTGTTCGTAGGCGGCATGTGCCAGCATTATGCCTCCGCTGGCATCGCCAGCATAGACAATGTCTTTTGTTGCCGGCAGGTTTATTTTGTTGGGCTTTCTTCCAACGCATATCAGAGATCTTCCACAGCTCATTTCCTTCTTAAAAGGGGTATCGAGTTTTAAGTTAACTCGTTTTCTTTTTAGCAGGTCTTCTGCTGATTTGGAAAGATCTTTATCCATGCCGTTAAGTAGAGCGGGAAGGGCTTCATACAGGTTGATCTCTGTGCCCAAAGAACTGTAAATGTACGCGAATTCAACGCCGATCACGCCTCCGCCGACAATGTCCAGTGCTTTTGGTATGTCCGTCCATCCGAGCACGTCAGAGCTTGAAAAGAATTGCTTGCCGTCGAAAGGCATGCCGGGCAGTTCGATGGGGGAAGAGCCGGTGGCAATGATGATCTTGCGGGTCGCAAAATTTTGCGACCCTACAGTAATGTTTTCTTGATCGATTAGTTTGCCTTCTCCGAAAACAACTTCAACCTTATTTTGTTTTAATAAATGCTCGACCCCCCGGCAAAGCCGCGCCACTATGCGATCTTTTCGTTCTATAACCGCTTTCATGTCAATTTTAATATCACAGGCTGAAAGACCGTACCTTTTCAAAAGGGGTAGTTTATTATAAAGATTTATGCTGGCAATAATAGCTTTGGTAGGGATACAGCCCCGGTTAAGGCAGGTGCCGCCCAGCTTGTCTTTTTCAATGAGCAGTACTTTCTTGCCCAACTGCGCGGCCCTTATTGCCGCGATATATCCTGCCGGGCCGCCGCCAATAACAATAACATCATACTTATCTGACATATTTTTCCTCGTAATATGACCTTATCCTTAAAGACACGCCCAGCTCTCTGGCAGTCTTTTTTATCTGTTCGATATTTATTTCGTTGGGCAGGTCCACCACCGTAATTTCGAGCTCGGGTATATGTTTTTTAGCTTCTTTAACGAATTCTACCACAGCCTGGTAGGCGGCGATGCCGAACATAGAATGGCAAAGCTTGTTGTAGGCGCTGGCGCTTTCGGCGTTCAAGGATATGTCCATGGCATCGACCAGCCCCATGAGTTCGGGCAATACGTTGCGGCCATAGAAAAGATTGGCCTGGCCATTGGTGTTTATCCGTATTTTCACCTTTTTACTGGCGGTTTTAAGCTTGTCCGAGACGGCCTTTACCGTATCAAGGCGGATTAGCGGCTCTCCGTAGCCGCAAAAGACTATTTCCTGGTGTTTTGTCGGATCACCGATGGCGGCCAATATCTCTTCTTCGTTGGGTTCATGATCGAGCCACAGGTTATATTCTCCATGGAATTTTGGGGCAAGGTAGCGTATGCAAAAAGAGCAGGCGTTGGTACAGCGGTTGGTGATGTTCAAATAAAGTTTATCATTGAGCTTGTAAGCGATATTCTGCATGTAAAGATTATAGCAGATTTTCGCGGAGAAGTTTCTGCACCAGATCCGGCTTGGCGCGGCCTTTGGACGCCTTCATGACCTGGCCCACCAGATACATGATGACAGTTTCTTTGCCTGACTTGAACTGTTCAACCTGGGCGGGATTGTTCTTGATGACTTCCCTCACGATCTTGACCAGCTCACCCTCGTCCGAGATCTGCGTGAGGCCCGATTCTTTCACGATATCCTGCACATTTTTGCCTGTCTTGAGCATATCGACAAGAACGGTCTTTGCGATCTTCCCGGATATTGTCCCCTTATCGATCAGCTTAAGCATTTCGACCAACTGGACCGGTGAAACCGGGCAACTTTCGATGCTCAGGTTATTTTCTTTGAGGTAGGCAGCCAGGTCATTTACGATCCATTTTGCTGTTTCAGCCGGTTTGTCATATATCCTGGCTGTGTCCTCAAAATAAGCGATCTGGGCAGGGGAGGAGATCAGTATTTCTGCGGTTTCTGCCGGAATAGCGTATTCTTTTTCATAGCGCTCTTTTTTTTCCTCCGGCATCTCGCCCAGGGTCTTGCTTATCTCTTCAATCCATTCCTTTGAGGGCTCTACCGGAACAAGGTCCGGTTCGGGGAAGTAGCGATAGTCATGTGAATATTCTTTTGTCCGCATGCCGGTGGTAGTATCAGTGTTTTCGTCAAAATACCTGGTCTCCTGGATGATCTTGCCGCCTTCATCTAGAACTTGCGCATGCCTTTTTTCTTCGGCTTCCAGTGCTTTGAACACTCCCTTGAAGGAATTCATGTTCTTGACCTCGGTCTTGGTGCCGAATTCTTTTTGTCCAACGGGCCTGATCGAGATATTGGCGTCACAGCGCAGACTGCCTTCTTCCATCTTGGCATCGCTTACGCCGATGAACTTCAAGAGGTGCTGGAGGGCTTCCATGAAGAGCTTGGCTTCCAGCGGCGAACGGATGTCCGGCTCGGAGACGATCTCCATAAG
>JAHJBW010000135.1 GCA_018813405.1 Candidatus Margulisiibacteriota bacterium
AGCGATTCCTGGCCTGTGATTCTCCTGAAAACGATATCAATAGATTTTTCTCTGTCTTTGTCCCTTTCAGACTTTTCATCTAATATTCCTCCCCTATATAATTCTACCTTGTTTTTAATTATAAAATTTTTAATTTTTAAAGGTATTTTTTAACAACATCTTCAAATTCAGCTTCCGGCAACAGCCCCACCAATCTCTCAACTTCCTTCCCATCTTTGAAGATGATGATACACGGGATCCCGGTCACCGCCAGCTCGGTCGCCTTCTGGGGATTGCCGGTAGTATCCACTTTGCAGAACTTTATTGCCGGATATTTCTGTGACATTTTGTCATACGTCGGCGCCATCATGCGGCAGGGTCCGCACCAGGGAGCCCAGAAATCGACAAAGGCAACACCTTTGTATTGTTCTACCTCGGACATGAACTGTGCGTCTGTTATTGCTTTTGCCATAAATATGCCATCCTTCTGCTTATTTATATTATATCACACCCCGCAAGACCTATATTTCTTTATACTTTGGGGACTTTCCCAGTGTCTTTAAAAGATCGTTTACCTCTTTTTCAAGGGAGATCATCTTGATCTCCCTGCCGGAGGCAACATTATGGAATATTTCCAGCTCGCCAAGTTTATCTTTAAGATCAACATTAAGTTTCTTTATTTGCTCGGATTTTTCGTCAGCTTCACCTTTAGACTTCCGGGCATCCTCCAGCATCCGCGAAACATCCTCTTTGGCTTTTTCTAGTTGTCCGATAATTTGCTCCTTATCCGCCAGCAGTTTTTTCTCCTCACTGATGTCATGAAAAACCATAATGCATCCCAACTCCTGCCCGAATCTGTCCTTGGCCAGACAGGCGTTCAGCCGCACCGAAAGTCTGTCGCCTTTTTTATTCATAAGCTCCGTCAAAAATCCCTTTAAAATATTTTTACCTGTATATACTTCGGAGAGTTCCTCCGCCAATATAGTGGATTTTTCTTTTGCAATGATCGTATATAGCGGCATATCGATCAATTCTCGCATGGTCAAAAAACCGGAAAACTCCAGAAAGCGCTTGTTGGCCATTAAGATATTGCCTGACTCATCCGTTACTGCCAGGTAATCGGGCATGGTATTAATAATGTCTTCAGCCACTAAAGCCGGGGTAACGACAAATAAACCAAACCTTAGCATCGCCACGGTAAAGAACAATATGTAAATAGTGGTGGGCAAGGTTATCGGCGCCGGTATCTGAAGTTTGAATGCCAGAGGGAGTATCAACACCACAATAACCCCAATGAAAAAGGAGATCGTAAGGCCAAGAAGCATAAAGAAACTTAGCTTGCGCTCGCGCACTTTCTTTAGTCTTTTCATGGCAAGAACACAAAATATAAATTGAAGAGCAAAATAGGCCGTCGTATACAGGAAAAGAACACCATATAGTTGACCGATCACAGGACTGAATGTGCCATAAACTGTCAGCTCTACCCCCGAATAGAACCAATTCGTAGTTAGACTGATAACGCTCATTATTGGGACGGGGATATATATTAACAATACTGTCCAGGGGTTTTTTACAAAGTCAACTTTTGCCAGCAAAAGCAGAAAATGGAAAGCAAGCGCCATTCCCACAAACCAAAGGAAATTGGCTATCTGTATATACAACATCTGGTTACTTCGGGAAGGATCAAGCATAGCTATGACATATATCAGATTAAAAAATGAAAAGGTAAATACGCCAGCCACAAAAATACGGCTTAGTATTTCTTTTGGGGTTCTTATCAAAGCAAATGTCCCGCTGAAAAACCCCACCGACATCCCAATAATAATGATAATAATATTAACAGCAACTACTAAGTTCATAAGACCCTGTACTTGGGGCCGCGGCCAAGTTCTACGAGGAGGGAATTGACCTCTTTTTCAAGGTCTATCATTTTTATCTCGCGGCCAATAGTAGCTTCATTTAATATTTCCATTTCACGCATTCTTTCTTTAAGGGCTGCTTCCGTCTTTTTCCTTTCGGCTACTTCATGCTCCAGCTCTGAGGTCCTGTCGGTGACCCGGGCCTCAAGCTCGTCCTCCGCCTTTTCATGCTCGGTAATGTCCTTAAAAAACCATATCCTGCCGTAATATTCGCCTTCTCCCCCCGTTAGCGGGGAAGAATCCCTTTCAAACACCCTGCCATCCTTGAAACGGACCATGTCATGACTGCTTTCATCTGTATGAGCATACAGGTATCTTACTTTATTGATGAATTCATCCGGATCAGAAAGCTGGGGAAGGACGCAACCAAGCATTTTATCATCATTCTTTGATGATAAAATATTGTCCGGTATGCTCCACATCTCCCCAAATCGCCTATTGAAAAGCACCGATCTCCCATTGTGATCAACGCAAAGGATGCCTTCTGGACAGGTAGCGGCCTGGGCTTCTAGCAAAACGTTCTTGAAATCCAGTTCTTGCTTGCCTTGTATCCGCCTGGAAACATCCCTTAAAATGCCCACGACATGGAATGCACTGCCAGCTTTCTTCACGGTGCTCCTGTAATCTTCATACCAGACATATTCTCCATCTTTCCTGCGCAAACGAAAAATAGTGGGTGAATACTCTCCGGCAGTTAAAGTGCGGTCAAAAGCCCTTTGGGCTTCCGCGACATCATCAGGATGCGTTAACTCGAATGGGGATTTTCCAATCAGATCTTGGGGCTGGTATCCCAGTATGCTAATGCGCGGGCTTATATAGGTAAAATTACCTTTCGAGTCGGCAAAATAGACTATGTCCCTGCTGTACTCGACAATATCCTTGAACCTGTCGGAATTCATTAATAGTTCTTTATATTTTTCGTTTTCGATAATGACCATTTATCTATATTCCTGTAATGACAAAATTATAGAACAACACCCAACAAAGTAAAGCGGCAGTTTGACATCTGACCCCAATAATCATAGAATTGATATATGGAATACGGCTCAAAATTTGGCATATGGCTTATTGAAATATCCGACAGAAGCCCTCTTTTCAAGGGCTCCGCACTATTGGCATTGGCCCTTCTGGCTTTTGCTTTTGCATATTTCGCCAGGAAAAAGCTGGGAGAACCCGCTGGATTCGGCTATTATCTTTTCATGGCGGTAAGCGTCTTTATTTTGTTTTACGGATCTTTTATACTCATTGCCCGACCCAACTGGTGGGCACTGCCTTACTAGAAATTAGATAGTGGTAAGTAGTGATTAGTAATTAGTGTTATCTAATTTCCAATCACTAATTTGTAATCACTAGCGAGCGAAGCGTTGGGGGATCGTCTAACGGTAGGACTGTCCGCCTTAGGCGGACGTATCGGGGTTCTGCGCCAAAGGCGCATCCGCCTCCGGCGGAGAATCCCTGAGTGAATATTTGGTTTAAAAATGGCTTTTTATATTTATGTTATAAGAAGTTTGGAATACAACAATAATTATATTGGTAGCACTGAAAACGTCGAGAAAAGACTTAAGGAACATAATGCTGGTAAATGCAGGTATACTAGCGGACGATGTCCGTGGGTATTGGCTTATCAAGAAGAATATCCGACGCGCGGCGAAGCAATGAAAAGGGAGAAATTCCTGAAGTCAGGGCAAGGAAGGAAGTTTCTTAAGGATCGCATTTTAGTGTGATAATGGGGGATCGTCTAACGGTAGGACTGCAGCCTCTGGAGCTGCGTATCGGGGTTCGAATCCCTGTCCCCCAGCCAATTATTAAATGTCGCGAGGTAGGATAGAAATGCATAGAAAAACGATCCTTTCCATCACGATATTCAGCCTGTTAGCAATAATTTATCCTTTCACATTCTGCTCTGCTTCAATAGCCACAGTTATACTAACCGAAAAAGTAAAGACAGAAAATGGCTGGATCAAAGGGGTTGATGTGAACGGATTGCATACTTATTTTGGGATACCCTATGCCGCGCCGCCTGTCGGGGCTCTACGCTGGAGACCACCCCAAAAGGCCGCCGCTTGGAAAGGTGAAAGGGACGCAACCAACTTTGGCCCTTCGTGTCCGCAAGAAAAGTCTTCCACAGAGGATGTTGGCACTATCAGTGAAGATTGCCTATATCTCAATATCTGGAGCCCGGCAAAACTTGTAAATGAGGGGCTTCCTGTAATGGTGTGGATACACGGCGGTGGTTTTATGCAGGGGTCCGGATCGGTCGCCGAGTATGATTGCCAGAACCTTGCCAGAATGGGCGTTGTTGGCATTACAATCAATTACCGTTTGGGAGCCCTGGGTTTTCTTGCCCATCCGCTTTTGTCACTGGAATCACAGCAGAAAGTTTCAGGCAACTACGGCCTGCTTGACCAGATAGCCGCGCTGCAATGGATAAAAGATAATATTGCCGCTTTTGGCGGAAATCCCGAAAATGTCACTATTTTTGGAGAATCCGCCGGCGCAGTAAGTGTCACAATGCATATGCTTTCTCCATTATCAAAAGATCTTTTTCAGGGAGCCATCGCAGAAAGCGGGAATCCCTTCACCACCCTTCGCGCGCTTGAGACCTGCGCGCCCACAACGCTCAAAGAAGCCGAAGAACAGGGTGAAAGGTTCGCGCAGGCGCTTGGGTGCGACGGAGCGGAGGATGTTCTGGCTGCCATGCGCGCCAAAACACCCGAAGAACTTTTGGCCGCCACTAATATGCGGCTGGACAGCCTGGGAATAAGGTCCAGGGATTTCCAGTTCACGCCATTTTATGATGGATACGTTCTCCCTGTCTCTGCCCGGATCATCAACCATGTTCCGCTCATAATAGGAAACAACGCTTCCGAGGGGAACCTCTTCCATAATAGCGTAGCTATGCCTGAATATAAAAAGTACATTGAGGGCCTCTGCGGACCCTATGCCCCGCAAATGCTGGAGAGATTTTCTGCCAACAATTTCGGGTCGCTGGATAAGGCTTATTACAGGTTTTTGACCGTTTATGCCTTTGCCGAACCTGCCAGGATGTTCGCGGGTAAAAATTCGGCCGATTCTTATCTTTTTCTGTTCAGCAGGGTTCCTGATACTGAAACCGGCAAGACCCTGGGCGCCTGCCACGGGATAGAGCTCCCCTATGTTTTCGGATATGTAGATCCAAGCCAGGGATATGACAGGACAGATCTAAGCCTGTCTGAGAATATTATGAAATACTGGACGAATTTCGCCAGGACAAAGGACCCGAATGGGGAAGGTCTTGTCCTATGGCCAAAATATGACGCAATATCTGATAAGGCGATCGTTTTTGGCGACACCATCAATGCGGAAGCTGATCTCGATACCGCGGATCGCACCCTGATAAGGAAAACCCTTGATGCCTTGATGCCTCGGTGCCTTGATGCTTGCCCTGAGCCTGTCGAAGGGCCTTTCCCTGTGCTATAATTATCTAAATGCCTGAAAACCTTTATCAGTGCGACTTCCTGGTGATCGGCGGCGGAATAGCCGGTCTTTCGGCCGCTATCGAAGCCAGCTATCATGGAAAGGTTATCCTGCTTACCAAAGGCAAGACCGGCGAGACTGCCACCGAATACGCCCAGGGCGGTATTGCCGCCGCCATTGACGAAGAAAAAGACTCCCCTCTCTACCACCTGAAAGACACCCTGGCCGCTGGCGCGGGCCTGTGCGACAAACACGCCGTCGAGGTATTGGTCAACGACGGCGTCAAAAGGGTAAAAGAGCTGATAAGGACCGGCGCCAGGTTCGATAAGCAAGGTAAAGACTTTGAGCTGGCCATGGAAGGAGCGCATCAGCACCGCAGGATACTCCACGCCGGCGACGCTACCGGCGCTGAAATAGAAAAAACCCTGGCCGCCAAGCTTCTTAAAGAAAAACTTGTGGAAGTAAAGAACTTTGTTTTCGGCAAAGATCTTGTCCTTAAAGACGGGAAATGCGTGGGCGCTACGGCCTTTGATACCAAAAACGAAAGTGAACTGGTCTTTCTGGCCAAAGCCACCCTGCTGGCCACCGGCGGTCTGGGCCAGGTCTTCCTGTACAATACCAACCCTTCTTTTGCCACCGGCGACGGCATTGCCATGGCCTACAGGGCGGGAGCGCAGGTCACTGATATGGAATTCGTGCAGTTCCATCCTACCGCGCTCGTCATAAAGAACATTCAGGAAAGGTTCCTTATCTCGGAAGCCGTGCGGGGAGAAGGAGCAGTTCTGCTTAACAGCAAGGGTAAGAGATTTGTAAACGAGCTGGCTCCTCGCGATATCGTGGCCCGCGCCATATTCAACGAGATGAAAAAGGAAAAAAGCGATCATATCGACCTGGATTTTTCCCCCATCGGCAAGAGCAAGATAAAGGAAAGATTCCCCACCATCTACCTTGAATGCTCCAAATACGGGATCGATGTTAGCCAACAACCTGCTCCCATCTCCCCTGCCGCGCATTACTTTATGGGCGGCATAAAAATAGATGTGAACGGCAGGTCCAGCATAGCAGGACTTTATGCCGCCGGAGAGGCATCTTCGGCCGGCATTCACGGCGCCAACCGTTTAGCCAGCAACTCGCTGTTAGATGGACTGGTTTTCGGCTATCGATCAGCTGTCGATGCCGCAAAACACTTTAAAGATAATTTGTCTGCGCCAGCTGATCAAAGGCTTAGGCCCAGGCCCAGGCTTAGGAGTGAAGAACTTGTAAAGCTTAAGGACTCAATCAAGCGTACGATGTGGAATAAAGTAGGAATCATACGCTCAAAAGGTTCGCTCAGCAAAGCTCTTGAGGAATTATCCACTATCGAAAAAAAGCTGGGTCGGGAGGCAGGATCAGCAGATGAGCAAGAAGTGCTGAACATGCTGCTGGTAGCCAGGCTTATTTCCCGCGCCGCCCTTGACCGCACCGAATCACGCGGTGCGCACTACAGGCAGGACTATCCGGAACAGGACGACAAAAACTGGAAAAAGCACTTGGTATACTCAATTAAATAACGTATAATATCTGCCATAATGGAATTCATTGCCAGAAAAGAAAATCAAACCCGAATTGTAAGGGTTGTTGCTTTGATCGTTCTCCTTGTTTTTCTGTACTTTGTGCAGGACATCATCTATCCCATTATAATTTCATTGATACTTTTCTACATACTAAACCCTGTTGTCGCCCTGCTGTCAAACCGCTGGCCAAAAGGGCTGGGGATCAATCGCACCGTCTCCATTCTTATAGCTTTTGTCCTGTTCGTGGTCTTTGTTTCCCTGTTCTTTAGATTTATCATCCCCCCGTTCGCGAAAGAATTCAATCATCTCGTGGAAAACATCCCCGGATACCTGAACGGCGCGCAGGGTATGCTCGACAGCGTTCAGACCTGGTATGCCGGCTACCAGATACCGGACCGTATTAAAGATATCGTTGCCAATTCAATAACCGGTTTTGTTAATTTTATAGCTGTTTTTGTTCAACAAACCGCGTCTGGCCTGGTGAACATATTTTCTCAATTCCTGAAAGTAATTGTTATTCCTGTCATCACATTCTATCTGCTAAAAGACAAAGAAAAACTATATTCCGGGGCCATGGAGCTTTTGCCCAAAAACCACCGCCACAAAACCGAGCAGATACTTGAACAGATCAACACCGTTCTAACTAATTATGTAAAAGGCGAATTGATCCTGTGTTCGGTCGTGGGATTAATGGTAGGCATCGGCCTGTACTTTCTGGGCGTAAAATTCTTTCTTATCTTTGGATTGATATCGGCCATTACCGAGTTCATCCCTGTGATCGGGCCTTTTATCGGAGCAGTGCCGGCAGTTATTATCGCCTTTTTGATCTCGCCGGCCCTGGCCCTTAAGGTAATTATCCTTTACCTGCTTGTCCAGGCCTTCGAGAACTCACTGCTCGTTCCCAGGATAATGGGCGACAAGATGAACCTTCATCCCGTTACGGTCATCCTGGCGATCCTGATACTGGGTAAACTGATCGGGCCGTGGGGACTATTTTTTGCCGCTCCAATAATGGCAATAATTAAAATAACCTATCTGGAGCTCTCTAACTAGGGGGGTAAATTCTCAGTCTTCTCTTTGGTTCCTCTCCAACAGATTCCGCGTGCAGGCCCGCCTGCTTCACAATTTGGTGCTGGATCCTGCGGAGGTAGGAATTCTGAGGATTAAGGTCCAGGGCCTTTTTTGAGCTTTTTGCTTCTTCAATTGCTTCGTTGACTTCCAATATTGCGGCGTCTTCACTCACATCGTCCCCGCTTGTCTTGAAATAAAACTTTAAGAATTTCATTATTTGAGAGGAAACGTTCTTTCTTATGACATGAACCGGTATATTCGAGGCATCGGCAGCGTTCATGATCTTGGTCCCCGGCCTGGTCTTGGCTTTCACGGTTATGATCAGGTCTGCATCATCAAGGGAGTTAACCACCCTGGCAGGGACCCTGAGAGCGCTGATACCTCTTTCAAGATGGCCGCGGTTGACCCCGAAGGGAAATATGCTGACCTCAGAAACCTCTTTTTCCTTGAATATCTTTTCCGCTTCTTCGGCTGTCGGAAGCGGGATCTCTTCAAGAGGTTTTTTTACCTCGATCTTGCCGTCTTTTGTTCTCACTCTTATTTCTGGATTGGGCTGTTTGCCTCTTAAGATAGTGTCAACCGTCTTGGCAACGTCGCGATAGATAGCAAAGGTATCTTTTTCCCTTATCTCGATGGCAATATCAAAGGTTGGCGGGGCTTTGCGTTCCAACACGGCTTTCTGGGTCCGCCTGCGCCTGGCCTCTTCGTCCCCCAGTATCACGCTCTGGACCCCTCCCACCAGATCTGAAAGGGTCGGATTGCTTATAATGTTCTCAAGGGAGTTGCCATGCGCTGTTCCAATGAGCTGAACACCTCGCTCAGCTATGGTCCTGGCGGCGGCGGCCTCCGCCTCAGTGCCTATCTCGTCAATTATCACCACTTCCGGCATGTGGTTTTCTACTGCTTCGATCATGACGGCGTGTTGATGGTCAGGAGAGGAAACCTGCATGCGGCGTGACTTCCCAATGCCAGGATGAGGGATATCTCCGTCACCGGCGATCTCGTTGCTGGTATCAATAACGATAACCCTTTTATTAAGGTCATCGCTCAAAACGCGCGCCGCCTCCCTGAGCTTGGTCGTCTTGCCGATCCCGGGAGGCCCCATGAACAAGATGTTCTTGCCCGATTCGATCACATCGTTGATAATGTCAATGGTCCCAAAGATGGCACGCCCTATCCGGCATGTCAGTCCCACTATTCTGCCGCGGCGGTTGCGAATGGCAGAAATGCGATGCAGGGTCCTTTCTATGCCGGCACGGTTGTCACTGGTAAATTCTCCCAGCTGGGTGGTTACATAGTCTATGTCGTCCTGTGTGACAGAGGGCCCCTCAATATACATGATCTGATTGTCAATAAAGCGTATCTCGGGGAGTTTGCCAAGATCGAGGACGATCTCAATAAGGGAAGAAATCTCCGGATGCGACTCAACGGCCTTTTTGACATGAGGAGGAAGCACCTCAAGCAGCTTCTTGATCTCCTCAAGATGAATATTGTTATCCATTAAGCCTTATTTGCCTTTTATGGACTTTTTAAGATTTATCCCGGGGACAAAGGCAGGCGCCTTTGAAGAACCAATAGTGATCTTTTCGCCGGTCTGGGGGTTCCTGCCTACCCTTCCTGCGCGGGTCCTCACCAGAAAGTTGCCAAAACCTACCAATCTGACCTTCTGGCTCTCTATAAGAGCTTTACTGATCTCTTCCAGGATACAATCGATCATCTGTTCCGCATCAGCCTTGGTAATATCCATTCTTCCCGCGACCTTAGATGCCAACTGTTTTTTGTTCATAAGACCAACCTCCAATAGCTATGGATCATTGCTCCCCGCATTTGGCAAGGAGATCATTCCACTTGTTATCAATATGCGCCTGGATCTGCTCCAGCATCTTTTCGTTGCCGGGTTTGAACAGGTGCTTGAACCTGCCCTGTAATTTCAACAATTCCGTGACCGGTTTCTTTTCTTTGGGTTTCATGGACAACTTGAACTTACCATTCTCAACTTCATAAATAGGCCACATGCAAGTTTGCACGGCCAGCCGCGCTATTTCCATGGTAAGTTTTGGATCATACGCCCAGCCCAGCCTGCAGGGCTGGAGCACGTTCATGAACTTTGGCCCCGGCGTGGCAAAAGCTTTTTCTGCTTTCCTGATAAGGTCCATATGATAGCCTGCCGTAGCCTGCGCGACATAAGGCAGATCGTGAGCGGCCATGATGGCCGTAAGATCTTTCCTCGCGCGCTGTTTGCCGGGCTTTACTTTGCCGGCAGGTTCGGTGCTGGTGCTGGCTCCCATGGGGGTCGCGCCGGAACGCTGAACACCTGTATTCATGTATGCTTCATTGTTGTAACAAACATAAAGCAAGTTATGACCTCGTTCCATTGCCCCTGAAAGTGATTGAAATCCTATGTCGTATGTTCCACCGTCACCGCCAAAGGCAACAAAATTGATATTGCCTTTTATTTTGCCTTTTTTCCTCAAGGCCTCATAGGCAGCCTCAACACCGGAAGCAGTCGCCGCGGAATTTTCAAAAGCATTGTGAAGGAAAGGCACATTCCAGGCGGTATATGGGAAAATGGTAGTGGTCACTTCAAGACACCCTGTGGCACAAACAACGACCACTGGATCTTTTGAGGCCATAAGGATCAATTTTACTATCTGAGGAAAACCGCAACCCGCACATGCCCTGTGCCCGCCAGTTAATGGCTCTGGTTTTGATATTAGATCTTTTATTGATACCATTTATTCACGTACTCCTAAATAATTTATTTTGTTTTTATTTCCCTTTTTCAGGTCTGCGTAAATGGATTTGATCTCATCGATAGAAATATCCCTGCCGCCCAGTCCATATATGTAATCGATGACAGGTATCTTTTTGTCGTTCTCAAAAAGGGCCGCGCATACCTCGGTATAAAGCTGTCCGCCCTGAGTGCTTAGACCGTCGGACCGGTCAAGGACCGCTATGGACTTTGCCTTTGAAAGGGCAGTAACGATTTCTTTGGCCGGGAATGGACGAAAAACCCTGAGCTTTAAAAGGCCAACTTTCTCACCTTTGGAGCGAAGGTCGTCAACCACCGCCTTGGTGGTGCCGCAGGTCGAACCCAGGGCCACGATCACATGTTCGGCATCGGCCATTTGATATTCCTCGAAATAACCGTATTCCCTGCCAAACTTTTTACCAAATTCCTTGCCCACTTCCAGAATAACATCACCCGCACGGTCCATGGCATCGGCCATTTGCTTTCTGTGTTCGAAATAATAATCCTGCAGATCCAGTCCGCCAAAAGAGACTGGCTTTTCCAGATCAAGCAGTGAATTTTGAGCCTTGCGCTCCCCCAGGAACGATTGGATATCCTGGGTGTCCAGCATTTCTATTTTTTCCATGCAATGGATGATAATAAAACCGTCGGTGGTAGCCATGGCGGGCAGATTTATCTTTTCGGCGATCTTTACAGCCTGAAGAGTATTGTCATAGGCTTCCTGGGCATTCTCGGAGAACATTTGTATCCAGCCAAAATCCCTGCCGCCCATTGTATCGGAATGGTCGCAGTGGATGTTAATGGGGCCAGAAAGCGCGCGGTTGACCACGCACATTATTATCGGCAGCCTGAGCGCGGCGGCAATGGGAAGTATTTCGTACATAAGGGCCAGTCCCTGGGAAGAAGTGCCCGTCATGACCCTGGCACCCGTTGAAGAAGCGCCCACGCAGGCTGACATGGCCGAATGTTCCGATTCTACCGGGACAAATTCCGTGTTGACCAGTCCGTCGGCCACAAATTGAGAAAATATCATGACTATTTCGGTAGCTGGCGTGATGGGATAAGCCGCGACTACATCTGGATTGATCTGGCGCATGGCTTCCGCCATGGCTTCGTTTCCGGTCTTGGCTGCAAAACTAGGCATTCTTTTTACTTCCTTTCTGGTTCCATGGTAATGGCCCGCTTTTCCGGCTTGGTCGGGCATTCGAAATCACATATGCCGCATCCTTTACAATGGTCATAGTCAAACCCAACTATTTTCCCGTCCTTGACCAGCACCGAAGCATCGGGACACACAACCCAGCACTTTAAACATTGTATGCAATTGGCAGCATTAAACACCGGCCTGTCTGATCTCCAGTCGCCGGTGTTAAACTTATCAGCACTGCCAGCTTCCATTATATCTCCAGCCGGCAGGCTTTTCCAGCCCTGGCGTGAACCATCCTGGTTCATACCTGGTTTATTTTCCGTCATTAGCTTTTTACCTCCTGATAGGCTTGTTTGATAGCCTTAAGGTTGCCAGCCACGATCTCGGGCTTGGAGGCGAACTTTTTCTTAAGTTTGTTCTCAAGGTCGGCTATCATCTTATCATAATCCAGGAACGCGGAAACCTTTATCAATGCTCCCAGCATGGGGGTGTTGGGGATGTTCCTTCCGATATTGGCTTTGGCGATCCCTGAAGCGTCTACCGTATAAACTTCTCCGCCTTTAAAGTTCAGTTCCTGGCGGATCTCGGCGGGTGATTTTACTGTGTTTATCAGTATCTTGCCGTCGTCCCCCACTCCTTCAACAACATTTACCGATGCCATTAAAGTAGGATCAAGCACTACCACGATCTTGGGATTGGTAATGCCGCAATGGAGGGTTATCGGCTCGTCGGAAAGCCTGTTGAACGATGCTACCGGAGCGCCCATTCTTTCGGGACCATACTCGGGAAAGCCCTGAATAAATTTCCCCGAAGACATGGCGGCATCTGCAAAAAGCAGGGCCGCGGTCTTTGCTCCCTGTCCACCTCGGCCATGCCACCTGATCTCTAAAATATCTTTGGACACAGAATTCTCCTTTCTAGCTTAAAAAAGGCTCAATGGCTGGCAGTAAATATTTGTTGACGAAA
>JAHJBW010000136.1 GCA_018813405.1 Candidatus Margulisiibacteriota bacterium
ACCTCTTTTATTTTACCTGGATCAGTTTTGATTCTTTAATAATAAAGGTTAGTATCAGGTTCATAAAGGCAAGTACAATGAAGAGCCCCATGAAGGGGATCATGCCCAGACCGTTCATGCCAACTATATAAATTATACCAGCAATGTTGCCGGCGAACATTATAAGGCCCTGCGAAGTTGACTCTGGCGCCGGCGCGGATATCTCGGCCGCGTACTGTATGCCGATGGGAGCGGCCGCCATCATAAAGAAGCCGAATATGAAGGCAGATATTAATACAGGCCAGAAAGCGGAAAAGATAGTCATACCGATCAGACCTGGAAGAACTCCGATCATGGTAACGATAAGGAAGGGTTTTCTTTTGCGCATAATATCCGACATGGTGGGAAGGACGATCGCGCCAAAAATGCCGCCGATCAGCATTACCCCGCCGATCAGGCCCGACTGTTCAATGCCAAGGCCCTTCAGACTGCATATCTGATCGATGCAGGTACTGATGGCATTTACCATGCCCATACCGACAAAGAAAAGAAAGAGCATATACCACATGTCCCTGAGCGTAAAGATATGTCGTATGCCCTTGAAGAACTCAAAGCGAACATCTTCGCCTTCAAGACAGGGTGGGGTGGGTGGTTTTTCCTGCAGGAAGATAAGGAAAAGCACGCCGACCATGGCTGAAATGATCCCATAGATCATAAGCATGCTGGAAATATTGTATATGCCAGGGGTCCCTGTGGTGATCATAAAGGGCGTGGCTATCATCACTACTATGATACCGATATACTGTGACAGCATGATAATGCCGGCGATGGTCGCCCTTTCTGCAATGGGGAACCAGCGTACACCTACCTTGGTTATGGCGTTCAAAATAAAAGGCTGGGCTATTGAAAGCCCGATCTGAGCAATAAGCACCATGGTGTAATCGGCGGCGTAAAAACCTTTTATAAGGGAAGCAATAATAGTGAGTACGGCGCCTATGCCCATGCCGAGCCTAAGGCCGTAGGTGTCGATAATATATGAGGCCGGAATGCACAGGACAACAAAGACCAGCATATAGATAATGGAAAGGAAATCTATTTGCAGGGCGCTTACACCGTAAAACTCTTTTGCGGCCGAGGCTATGGGGGCAAAGGTGAGCCATTGAAGTTGAATGATCGCGGCCAAAAGAGAAAAAGCGATCAGTATGACCCAGCGGTAACCGTAAACTTTTATATTTTCTGCCATTATTTATTCACCCTTTTTACTATTAAATTCCAATGCTCACCAAACAGATAGCCGGGGCTTTCGTCCATTTCAGTGCAGGTAGCGGTGGGGGACTGCAGGACCATTCCGAACATAAGCCGTTCTGTGGGAGGGGGAATAAGCGGGACATCGACATCTACCTGTATCAAATAGCGATACGGGTCCATGTTGCCGAAGAAGTATTCTATAAAATCCGTTTCCTCTTGTTTGGTAAGGGTTGGATCGTACTTTGCCAATTGTCCGACTGATGTGTCCACTGGCATCCATCCGTAATTTGGCAAATATATCTGTGCCCAGAAGTGGGTGCCGCAGCCGGTACCCTTGGGGTTGGGGAACAACTGGTAGCCGCCAGCGGACCTGGCAGGAATGCCCATGGCCCGGCAGAGGGCCGCAAAGTACATGCTCTGCGCGCCGCAGTCGCCATAGCCGTGTTCCTGCACATAAACCGATTCAGGGATATCAAGGGCGTCGAGGGCACCGTGGGGGGTAAGGCTATAGTCAAGATCATAGACTATATGGTCATAAAACTTTTTGGCGATGAAAAAGGGATTGGTTTCGCTTCCCGCGATCTCCTTTGCTTTTTTGATAATGTCAGGAGTTACGGCAATATTTTTGTCGGATGCCGTATAGCGTTTATTAAGTTCGCTTTCTTTGTCGTATTCTCCCAGGTAATAGGGGTCGACATGAAACCTTTCTTCGTAATGCGTAAAGTTGAACCTTACACCCATCTTGAGATCGTCATATATCTCTTCGAGCGGCACCTCAAAATAGACCAGTCCGATGTCGCCGTCGGTCTTAATGGGATATCTAATGTACTGTTCTGGATAGATATCAATTATCTCAAGGTTTTGCTGGGCCGAGCTGACCAGGGGCAGGGGCATCCAGACTTTTAGCAGTCCTGTTTCAGGAAGTTTATCTCTTGGTATCACAACTTCCCCCGTCGCTGCATAATGAAAAGGTGTTGTAAGTGTCTGTCCGGGGGGCAGGTTGTTGCCTTCATAGATAAATTCACCCATTAAGCCCAGCAGTTTGCTCTGCTGGCCCAGGGCGCCGGCCTGTTTTACAACCCTGAAGTCTGGATAAAGATGATAAAGCGTGTTGAGGAAATCCTCGAAGTAATATGTTTGGCCTTCAATGGTCATATGCGGCAGGCGGCCGTCCTTGATAATCTGCTCAATGCGCTCATCGGTCGCATCCGGATAGTTTTTCTTGATGATCTTCACTACCTCATCAAGTTTCAGGGGATAGGTGTCCAGGATGTTCTTTATCCTGGTAAAGGCTCTGCGGCATTCTTTGACCTGGTCCTCTTTCTCTTCTTTCACCAGGAGCGGCCTGGCTTCTTTATAGAGTTTGAAGGCGGAAAAGTAGTCGGCTTTCTTTTCCTGTTGCTGGGCTTCTCTAAAAAGTTTTTCTCCTGAAGTGGCGGCAAGGGTGGTGGTGGATGTGAATGCGAGGCATAAGGCGATCGTCAACAATATAGCGATCTTTTTATACATAGATGTCCTCCTTACATGAGCTTTTCCGTCACATCCTCGATGCCGTTGCCGCCGTCGATGGACATGGTGTTCATGGCTGCGCCGGGATCAAAGTTCAGTTTTTTTAGATCGATGGCCCTTAAGGCAAGATTGTCGTAAGAACGATAATAGGCGATTTTATTTTTAAGGTCTTTTATAACTATCCAACGCGTAAAATCATAGGTTGGTTCTTTGGGGTTGGAATTGTCTATCAGGGCACCGTTAAAGATATCTACCGTATTTAATATGTGTGCTGCCAGGTTTACAGCTTCCCCTGCATCTTTGGGCTCAACTGATGCATTTACGAAGAGGGCGGCGCGCACAAAACGGGAAGGAGGCATCCAGTCGCCGGGTATGCCCAGCCAGCCATTGCCATGGCCATTATTTTCTACTTTTACTCCATTAATCTTTTCGGCGAAAATGTTTGTCGGACCCACACTTACATAATTGCGCAGGTTGTTAATATGCCACTCAAAGTCGGGCAGGTTGGTCATAACGCCAATGGGGTTGTCATATATTTTTTGCTGGCCGTCGATGAACTCTATTACAATATTGTTACCCTTGGCGTCGTGAATGGCTACATGCAGGCCGTGGGATAATTTCATCTGGGGGACATAGAGTTCGACCACGCTTATTTTTGGAAGGGCTTTTTTTACCTCCTCAACAGTGGCAAAGTTGCCCATTACCCAGGCCCCCATGTCTCCGATGGTTATGAAATTTTTATCTTTTATGGGTTGGTATTTTGATTCGGTGAACCACAGGAATTCGATCGACAGACCGGCCTCGTTTATACCATCTAATGAGGCCTCTGTTATGCCAAAGGCGTCAATTCCCAGATAGCCGTATTTTGATTCCCAGGAGAGGCCTTTTTTGCCGTCGGCCGTTGTGCTGGTAACCTTTTCTCCTCTGGGATGTACCACAAATTGCGACTTCATGTCCATGGCGAATTCCATGGAGCGGCCTATGACAACCGTGCCGTCAGAGGCTTTTACGGTAAAGTCGGTGCAGGCTTGATCTGCTCCGGCGGCCAACAGCATGAAGATGGTTAAGAATAAAATAATCTTGATATTTTTCATATCAGCACTCTCCTGTTCTTTGGCGAAATTATAGCACAGGTTTCCCGTGGAAATCGCCCCTTAAAGGGAGTATCATTGCATCTATGAAGAAAAGTTATATATGGATACTGGTATTCCTCATTATTATATTATTATCCGTTTTTGCCTACTGGGAATGGCGGAATTTGCCCGATCCCGAGATATCCGCGCAGTATAAAGTAATATTCAAGGAAAAACTTTCAGACGGCCAGTTTTTATATGGCCTGGTGCCAAAGGATGCGGGTAATGGGCCATCGAGCCTGATCGCTGTTTATGAAGGGAACAAGCCTGTCTACCGTTTTGCTCCGCTGGTGCCGGCCGATATCGGCTACCCCAGGCCGCTGGAGCTTGAAAAAGCCTGGGTGTCTGGCGAACAATTTGTCACATCCTGGGGCGAGACCGGAGCGGACTATTTTGGCGCGCATCCTGTCGTATTCAGGAAGGGAGAGGACGGCAAATGGGGTGCGGTCAGTTTTTATGAAGGCAATTTATCAACTGACCCTCGTATTAAGGGGGGCTGGACGGCTCCGGATTTTTATGTGACCAATTACTTTAACAGGGCGGAAAAGGTTAAGACCATTCTTACCCAGGGCGTTTCGTTGGCGAGGGATGAGGTCGAACTATTGTTCTATGCGGATGATCGTCCCCATGCTGAAAGCCATGATATTGTAAGGTTGTCTTTTCCGCTCCGATAACCGTGCTCTACCTATTCTTTTTAAAATACTCCTGGTGATATTCTTCGGCCCGGTAGAAGTTTGAAGCCGGCTGAATATCGGTAACTACCGGATTCTTGTGTTTTTGGGATTCTGTCTCTTTTGAACTTAATGCGATCTCCTTTTGCTGGTCAGTAAAATAGAAGATCGCCGAGCGGTATTGCTCGCCCACATCCGGCCCCTGGCGGTTTGGTGTAGTGGGATCGTGCAATGCCCAAAAGGCGTCCAGCAATTTTTCGTAGCTTAACACTTTGGGATCGTATTCCACTAGAGCCGTTTCGGCATGGCCGGTGGTTCCGGAGCAGACCTTTTCATAAGTGGGGTTTTTGGTCTCTCCGCCGGTATAGCCTACGGTTACATCCACCACGCCGGGTACTTTTCTAAACTCTTCTTCCACATGCCAGAAACAGCCGGCACCGAACATGGCCTTTTCCAAATGGTGAAAATCGCCGGGCACGAACTTTAGCGCCGCGCCGTTTATGCAGTAGCGCAGGCCTGTAGGGGGTGGACCGTCGTTAAAGACATGGCCCAGGTGGGCGTCACAGCGGGCGCAGAGCACCTCGATGCGTTCCATGCCCAGGCTCCTGTCGGGCTTGGTCTTGATGTTAAGGGTTGAGGCCGGCTCAAAGTAGCTGGGCCAGCCTGTGCCGGACTCGAACTTGGTGGTGGAAAGGAAAAGGTCGGTGCCGCAGCGCACACACTGGTAGGAGCCGCCAACTTTATTGGCCAAGAGCGCGGCGCAGGTGCCGGGCCGCTCGGTCCCGGCTTTTACGGTCACATCATATTGTTCGGGGGTAAGTATCTTTTTCCATTCGGCGTCGGATTTTAAAATAGGTTCGACTTCAATGATCTTTCCTTGATTGGCGTCGTAGATCTCGATCTTTTTCACGGTGGTTCCTCCTTCAGGCGAGGCACAGCCTATGGATGAGAAGAGCAGTAAGACTATCATTGCTCGTAATAGCATGTTGGGGGGATTATAGCATGGGTTAGGGGAATTCGTAAGGCGTATGGCGTAGTGGCGAAACGTCATGCGTGGAGCGTAGGGCGGAAGAAGATATGTGCATATGGGATTCAGGGCATTCAAGGCATTTAAGTGATACAAGGGCAAGGCAGGGCGAAAAGGGTCTAAGAGGTTTCTATTTTACTTTTCTTACCTTGATTGCTCTTGGACGATGCTCTTTTATTGGTTCAAACTCTACATCGTTGTTTACATCAAGGTATGTGATGCCCGGGATTTGATATAGTTTCTTTTCGTTATCTTCTATATCTCCTAGATGGGCAAAATATGAGTTTCCATCATCTCCTTTTATGAAATAGGAATGAGGGCCTGGGGAGCCAAAGATTTTTTCAATTTTTCCTTTCATATTACTTTCTCCTTTTTTCTCCCTGCCTTTGGCGTGAGTATAGCATGGGTTAGGACATCCAGGTACCCGGAAATCAGGGACTAGGAAATCCGGATATCCGGGTAAGCGGGTAGCCTGGAGTGAAGTGTTTATCAGAATTTATTGGTATTACCTATTCCGTAGTAAGTAACGCTGCTTAAACCAATCAATAAATGTTCAACATAATCAAATTCGGCTTCGGCATATTCAGTGATTGCAGTAAGTTCCTTGTATGCTTTAGGGATTATTCTAATATAACCGGAGCCGTTTGTTGCGATCAGTGTAATGAATGCGCCGCTTTTTATGGGAATTAATTCATTGTTTTCTCTTGATGTCCAAAAATATTTTTCATCTTCTTCACTTATTACGCATAAATATTCGTTTGCTTTATCTTCTGGCATATTTTCAACTACTCGATCAATGCCACCCTCACTGATCTTGATCTTTGGTGTTCCGACAAATAAATCTAAAGCTTGGGCAAAAGAAATTAATATACAACAAATTATCAGCATAGCCAATGTAATTTTTTTCATTTTTTATTCCTGTGTATCTGAACTTTGGGGATTATAGCATGGATGGGAAAATCACGTTAGGCGTTTGGCGTAGGGGCGAAAAGTGGGGCGTAATGTGTAGGGCGTATGGTAATTTCTAATTTTTAGCTTTCCTGCGGTAAATCTAAAAAACACGAGGGTTGTGTTTTCCGCGTTCTTATAGGAAATCGCCCCTTGGTTTGCGACGCAAACTCAGAAGATTTTGGCGATTTTTTGCTTCACAATGTCTAAAACCGACTCTAATTTGCCCTCAGGATTATAGTTTATCTCTATCCTTATTGTCTTTTTCCTGGGCTCGATCTTTATTCGGGACCCGTCTTTCCTGTTCTCTATAAAAGGTCTAAATGGAGGAATACCAGACTTGCCCTTTAACGACATAATATACGCTATGCTTGTTATATCCTCTGACCCGATCTTTTCTTTAACGATCCGCTCGTATATTTTTATAACCAGCGCTTTATCATTTATGTACCTGGCTAAAGTCCTGGCATGATTAATAGTTATCTTGTCCCGCCGAAGTGCTGCCACAATCTCACGCGGCAACTTAAATATTTTTAAGAGCTCATTAACCCTCCCTTTGCTGCGACCCAGTGCCTCTGCCACCTCTTTCTCAAGCATCTTGTACGAATTAACTAACAGATTAACAACCTCAGCTTCCTCAATGGGCGCGAAATTGGAGCGCACTAAATTTGCCACCATTTCCAGTCTCAACGCTTCTTTGTCCTTGTGAACAGCTACAACCAAGGCAGGAACAGTAGAGGAGGGCTTGGCACCCAGTTCATCAAGAGCCATAAGTCTTCGGTTGCCATCGATAACTACATATTCTTTGCCCATCTTGCGGACGATCAAGGGAATGAGTACGCTGCTGGTTTCGATGGAGGCTTTCAATTCATCTAGACCACCAGCTAAGTCTTTTCGCACCTGTGGGGATGAATAATTAAGCTTGTCGAGACGAATTTGTTTTATTTTCATGGGGAGATTATATCATGGGGTTGGGGAATTCGTAAGGCGTATGCCCCTCGATCCTTCGACTACGCTCAGGACTCGGGGCTTACGCCCAACCTGTGCCTCCACGCATAGCAGCTTGCTTTTTCCTCAAAAACCGCTAAAATTTGTACAATATATATAGAAAGAACGAGGTGTATATAATGGGAAGAAGACAGGAGAAAAAATACGAAGCGCTCAGCCCCTTTGAACTCAAGAACAAACTGATCAGCATGGCCGAAAGCCGCGGGGAAAAGATGATGCTCAACGCAGGCCGCGGCAACCCCAACTGGATTGGCATGGTGCCGCGCAAGGCCTTTTTCGAGTTCGGCAACTTTGCCGTGGAAGAGTCCGAACGCACCAAACATATGCCCAGATTGGGCAATGTGGCAATCAAACAGGGCATTGCCAAACGCTTTGAGGCCTTCCTGCGCAAAAAAGGCAGCAAACCCGAGATCAAATTCCTGCGCGAGGCCTATAGGTATGTAACTAATACCCTTAAGATAAACTCCAATGACTTTATTTATGAGCTAACCGATGCCATTCTCGGCGACCATTACCCCACACCCGACAGAATGCTTTCTATCTGTGAAAGAATAGTCCACAAATACCTGGAACAGGAAATGTTCAAGGGCAAAGTAGCTAACGGCAAGTTTGACCTGTTCGCCACCGAAGGCGGCACCGCAGCCATGGACTATATTTTCAACTCTCTCAAGGAAAACGGCCTACTTCACCTGAAAGACAAGATCGCCCTGGGGACACCCATCTTTACCCCTTACATTGAGATACCCCATTTGAACGATTATCAAATGATTGAGCTTAAAATCGTGCAGGACGAGAACAATGACTGGCAGTACCCGGACTCCGAGATTGCCAAGCTGGAAGACCCGGCCGTAAAAGCCTTTTTCCTGGTACATCCTTCCAACCCCACCTCGGTCGCCATGAACCAAAAGTCACTCAAAAAGATCGCCAACCTGGTTAAGACCAAGCGTAAAGATCTGATTTTGCTGACCGACGATGTTTACGGCACCTTTGTAAACGACTTTAAGTCCCTGGCGGCCATTGCGCCATACAATACTATTCTGGTCTACTCATATTCTAAATACTTTGGCGCTACCGGCTGGAGGCTGGGAGTGATCGGCCTGCACGAAAAGAACGTCTTTGACAAAAAGATCAAACAGCTGCCGAAAAACTTCCGCAAGATGCTGCACAAACGCTACAGCACGGTAGAACTTGATCCCGATAACATGAAGCTGATCGACCGCATGGTGGCTGACAGCCGTTCAGTAGCCCTGCACCATACTGCCGGCCTTTCCACACCTCAACAGGTGCAAATGGTCTTCTTCTCATTATATTGCCTGATCGATACCAGGAACGCTTACAAAAAAGAAGCCCAGGCCATTGTCAAGAAACGCTTTGAAGACCTGTACAAAGCCGCCGGCATTCCTTGCCCGGAACATACTCTTGACGCGCATTACTATACTACTATCGATATTCCCAAACTGGCACAGCAAAGACACGGAGCAGCCTTTAAAAGATGGTTGAAGAGTAACCACGAGCCCATCGACTTTGTCTGGCGACTGGCGGAAGAAAAACAGGTCGTGCTGATGGACGGAGGAGGGTTTGACGCGCCCAATATGTCGGTCCGGGTCTCCCTGGCCAACCTGCCGTCAAAGGCTTATACCAAGATCGGCAAAGCCATCAGCGATCTGCTGGAAGAATACTTCAAGGAATTTTCAAAATAGGAGGTTATCATGTTTGAGATGGCAATATCATTCTTGCAAAAGAACGCTCTTATCGTAGTACTGCTGGCCATAGCCCTGGGAAATGTCATCGGCAAATGGAAGTTCAAGGGGTTCAGTTTTGGGTCCACGGTTGGCGTGCTTTTTGCCGGCCTGGTACTGGGACAACTGCGGATAGAGGTGGACCCCATCCTTAAGACCATCGGCTTTGCCATTTTCATATTTGCCGTTGGCTACGGTGTAGGGCCGCAGTTTTTTGGGGCGCTCCGCAAAGACGGCCTTGGATACATATGGGTTTCCCTGGTAGTAGCTTTAACCGGCCTGGTTACCACCATTTTGCTGGCCATATTCTTTAAGTTCGACCCCGGTACGGCCGCGGGGCTTTTGTCGGGCGCCATGACCCAGTCCACCGTGATCGGTACGGCCGACGGCGCCATAAATGCTTTGCCTATCTCCTCGGCCCAGCAGACAGTCATGCAGGGAAATGTGGCCATAGCCTATGCCATTACCTATGTTTTTGGCGTGGCGGGCCTTATCCTGTTCTTTAAGATATTCCCAAAAATGGTGGGGGTTGATGTGGTAAAAGGATCCAAAGAGATCGAAGCAAAAATGTCGGGCGGGGGGGAAGAAAACGCGAAGCCCTGGATTTTTTCCTGGTATAAACGGCTTGACCTGCGGGCTTATCAGGTAAGTTTTGCCGATAAAAAGGTGAGTGATGTTGAGAAAATGTTGCCCGGGCATGTCACTGTCGAGAGCGTTAAAAGGGCAGACCAGATAATTGATCCGCAAGCGGACCTTGTGGTCCAACAGGGTGATGAGATAGCTGTTGCTGGTCGCTACAGCTCTTTTGTCGATGCGGAAAAGCTGCTGGGAAAAGAAGTCGATGACAGCTCGGTGCTTAATGTTAGCGGGGAGATCGCCAGTATTTGTGTTACAAGCCGCCGGGTCTTTGGCCATACCCTGGCTGAGATCGGCGACAGGTTTGGCCACGGCATATATCTGAAGTCCTTGAGCAGGGGAGGGCATTCAATGCCTTTGACCCGTGATACCCTGGTTAACCGCTGCGACATATTGAAAGTCAGCGGTTCCGAAAGGAACATTGAAAACTTTATCAAACAGGCGGGTTTCGCGGAAAGAGCAACCTCGGCTACCGACCTTACCATGCTGGGGATCGCCTGCGTGATCGGGGCTCTGATCGGCATGATAACCGTGCCCATAGCCGGGATCCCTGTCACTCTCGGGTTGGGCGGTGGTGTATTGCTGGCCGGCCTGGTCTGCGGCTGGCTGCGCGCGGTGCATCCCACCTTTGGCCAGGTTTCGGGCGGCGCGTTGTGGATATTTTCCAACCTGGGGCTTAACCTGTTCGTGGCCTGTGTGGGGCTTTCTGCCGGACCAACGGCCCTGGACGCCCTCAAACATAACGGCGGAGCCATTTTTCTGGCGGGCATGGTC
>JAHJBW010000012.1 GCA_018813405.1 Candidatus Margulisiibacteriota bacterium
GGGGTCAAGGTCCATAACGGCAATATCGTAGCCACGGGAAGAATAGTTGGAAAAGGCTATCCTGGTACCGTCGGGAGAGACGACCGGCATTTGTGCTATGCCCAGCACGTTGCTTACCTGATAAAGCTTTTTCTTTTGAAGGTCATAAGCGTAGATATTGACGACCCCTGTCCTGTCCCAGTCAAAGAACACATACCTGCCGTCGGGCGAGAAGGTGGGATTGGCTTCCATTGAAGTGGCGGGGATGAGCGGCCATTCCTTGTTGTTCTCCATATCTATTACGTAAAGTCCCTGACAACAGGCCCCTGCCAGCCATTTGGCGGCGACCATGGTCTTGCCGTCGGGAGAAAAAGCGGGAGTGAGATACTGGTCGTCCTGTCCGCAATACCCAATTTCCTTTTGTGTGCCGTTAAGGTCGTCCAGCCACAGGCTTTTTGAGCCAAGGTAATTCCTTGTATAAGCCATGCTTTTGCCGTCTGAGGAAACCGCGATGTCGCCGGCCCGCAGGCCTTTTGAGATGCGCTTTTGTTTCCTGTTGTCGAGATCCATAAGGAAAATATCTTTATAGATATAGAAGTTGTTAAAGACAGCGCCGCGGCTATAGTACATATGACTGCCTGAAATGGCAAACCTGTCGTCATAGAGTATGCCTTCAGCGATCTTTTTTTCTTCTCCGGTCTCAACGTCCACCCGTCTTATCTGGGAAATGTCATCCACCGTGCTTTGAGTAAAGTAAATATATTTGCCGTCCGGAGACCAGGTCGGGCTATACTTTTCTTCGCCGCTGGTGGTCAAAAGGGTATAGGCGGAAAGTCCCTGGGCGGTGATCCTGGCTTTCTGCTTTTCGTATTTCTTGTGCAGGTATTCCTGCCATTCTATCCACAGGGTAGAGAGCGGCGCCCCGTAGATACTGCGGAAAAGCGGATCAATACCATAAGAGAACATATAGGCGCCGTATTCAAGGTTGAGCCTTGATATGAGGTCTTCGCCGTAAAGGTCGGACAGGTATTGAAAAAACTCAACGCCATAGAGATATTTGGTATGTCCGCCGGGCCAGCGGACAGTAGTGGCCACCGAGACCTGGTCAATGCTCTTCATGTTGTCTTCAAGCACGTCCATTCTCATCCAGGCATCCCAGCGCGCGTCATCTCCCCTGCCTCCGGGATTTTTTGCCGTTTCCATGTAAGTGGCCAGTCCCTCAAGGACGAACCAGGGAAGGTAGGTGTTGGGGAAGATGGCCCTGCCCAATATGCGCTGGAAGAACTTGGCCGGCCCTTCCATGGTATCCATGTGAAGAATATGTGTGTATTCGTGCGTAAACACAAACTTGAGCCAGTCGTCATACCCAATGGGATGCGAGTTGGAAGTAATGACGGTCATGTAAATCGTGACCCTGGGCTCGGGAAATACCATAGCGTAGTCTACGGTATAGTCATAGCTGTCCAAAAGGAGTATGTGGGTCTTTAGGTTCGGCTCGTGTTTAAGGACGGAAGAAAGAGTTTTGTGCACGTCTTCGGCGATGACCGCCAGTTTTTTGGCGAACGCGTCTTCCTGTGTGTAGTAATGGATATGGAAGTGCTCGGTCTCAATGGTCTGCCATTTAAGGAGAGGGTCAATGCCCGTGGCGGCTTCGGAGGATAATGAAAAATTAAAAATTAAAAATGAAAAAATAAGGAATAATAATATGCTCATCCCGCCTCCGGGCGGAATACCTTGTTTATGGTTTATAATTTCTAATTTATAATTGAAAAATCTCAGAAAACCCTTCAACAAGCGCATATGCTATCTCCTTAAAAGAAATTTTTCTTTGCAGGACCTCTTCAACTGATATCGCGTTTATATGTTGTAAGGGTAACACATTTTGAAGGTCATTTCTAACAAAAATCGAACCCTGCTGTAAAAGGGCTTTCCTTCCCCTTTTTTGCGCCGAACCGACTATCTTTTTACCCTGACAAACCACTTCGTACTCCGCCGGCCACGCAAAGCATAACTCTTCCCCTTTTTCCTTGATGCCTTGGTGTCGGCTCGACTGAGCTCGCCGAAGTCTCGAAACCTTGGTGCCTATTTTTGCATCCACGCCTACTTTTCGCAACGCACATACAATCGCCTTAGAGATAACTTTATAAGCCGACACCAGGCCCTTCGGCAAACGAGGATCGTTCTTATCCATCACCAGCGAGTAAGTGACCTCTGCTTCATTGTGAAAGACAATCCCTCCGCCCGTCGGTCTTTTCACTGTTTCCCATCCCGCACTTGTCCCGAGCGTAGCCGAGGGATCTCGTACTCCTACCCTTTGAGAATATCCGTACGATACACAAGGTTTCCCCCAGGAGTAAATGCGGAGTGTTGGAGGAATAAGTCCTGCCTCAAAGTCGCGGAAAAGCTTAATGTCCTTTTCCATGTTTTCCTTGCCGGAAGCAGGAGGGTCAATTATAGTTTGCCAGGCCATCTTAAAACCGGTTCCCTGGCCGCTTTCGTCTCATCGAGCCTGCCGACCGGGGTCGAATAAGGGGCGCCTTTTACCTTTATAGGGTCGGTCTCGCATTCTTTGGCAATAGAGATCATAGCATCGCAGAAAGCGTCGAGCGTTTGGCGTGATTCCGTCTCGGTTGGCTCGATCATGAGGGCCTCCTCGACTATCAGAGGGAAATAGATAGTCGGCGGATGGAAGCCGTAATCGATCAGGCGTTTGGCGATGTCGAGAGCTTTTACGCCGTACTTTTCCTTTTGCCATTTCGCCGAGATAACAAACTCGTGCTGGCAGGCGCGGTCGTATTTCAGGAAGTAGTGCTCCTTGAGCCGGTTCATCATATAGTTGGCGTTCAAGACCGCGTTCTCCGAAACCTCTTTCAAGCCTGCCGCTCCCAGGGAACGAATATAAGCATAAGCTTTGATAATAACGTTAATATTGCCGTGGAATGAATGAACTTTTCCGATAGATTTTGGAAAGTTGTTAGGAGTAAGTTGATATTGGTCATTAGATCTTGTGACTCGAGGAGTTGGTAGATAGGGAGCTAGCTTGCTGTTACACCCCACCGGCCCCGCACCAGGCCCACCGCCGCCATGCGGAGTAGCAAAGGTCTTGTGCAGGTTGAAGTGGGCAATGTCAAATCCCAGGTCCGCTGGCCGGCAAATGCCCAGGGTGGCATTGGCGTTGGCGCCATCATAATAAACCAATCCACCCGCCCTGTGGATGATATCCACGACTTCAAGAATATGTTCATCAAATAATCCAAGAGTGTTTGGATTGGTAAGCATCAAGCCAGCCGTATCGTCACCAACAACCTTCTTCAAGGCCTCAACATCTATATTTCCCCTGCCGTTGGACTTCACCACTACCGCCTGATATCCGACCATGCTCACCGACGCCGGATTCGTACCGTGAGAAGAATCCGGAATAATAATATTCTTCCTTGTTTTTAATTTGACATTTTTAATTTTTAATTTTTCTTCATGATAAGCTTTGATCATCATCAGCGCCGTCAGTTCTCCATGCGCCCCTGCCGCCGGCTGGAAGGTAAAAGCATCGTAACCGAATATGGCGCACAGGTATTGCTCCATGTTGTAGAGAAGCTCAAGCATGCCCTGGACAGATTCGTCGTCCTGCAGGGGGTGGATATCGGTAAAGCCTTTCATTCCCGCGACATCTTCGTTTATTTTGGGATTGTACTTCATGGTGCAGGA
>JAHJBW010000137.1 GCA_018813405.1 Candidatus Margulisiibacteriota bacterium
ATACCACTTTCTTCTTCTGAATGGATTCCTCTGCTACCTCTAAAGTGAAGTTGATTACACCCTTCTTATCCGGCGGGGTAGAAAGCACTCCCAGCTCCAGCGCCGAAAGCGCCCGCCGGGCATCTCCGTCCGAAAGCTTGGCCAAATGCTCAAGAGCTTCGTCCTTCATCTTTACTTTATGTGAGCCAAGCCCGCGCTCCTCATCCTTTAAGGCCCTGGTAAGTAGTAGTTGTAGGTCGTTAGTAGTAAGTGGCTTGAGCTCAAACAGTTGTGATCTTGAAACCAGAGCCGAATTCACGTAAAAGAACGGATTCTCTGTCGTCGCGCCGATCAAGATAAGGTTGCCTTCCTCCACATCGGGCAACAGCGCGTCCTGCTGCAGCTTGTTAAAACGGTGGATCTCGTCCAGAAAAAGGATGGTCTTTACGCGATTATGCTTGATCCTGTCCCTGGCTTCCAAACTTACTTTTCTTATATCATCCACCCTGGCTACCGAGGCGTTTAGCCATTCAAAGTATCCTTGAGTGGAGTTGGCTATGACCCTGGCAATGGCGGTCTTTCCAACTCCGGGAGGACCAAAAAGAATAATAGAGGTGACCTTGTCCGAAGCTATCAAACGGCGAAGCAGCTTTCCCTCTCCCAGTATCTCGGTCTGACCGGCCACTTCATCAAGGGTGCGAGGGGCCATGCGGTAGGCGAGGGGAGCGTGCTTTTGCTTGTAATCACTGGCATTGGCGTCAAAGATGTCCATAGCCAATTATACCATTAGCGGGCTTTGTTATTTAAGGTTACACTCCTGATTATGTGAAAGATAGCGTTGTCAGGCAGAAATCTCTTTAAGAAGGCAAGCTGTCTGGCATCCGGCCCGGCAGGATAGCGCAGTTTTGAGCTCCCATCGGTCGCGGCTTTATAAATGACCAGGGCAACTTCATCGGGCGTGCTGAACTTGCCGCCCCCTTCTATCAGGTCTGCTCTTGTGCGAGATATGAAATCCTTATAATCTTCAGGGTACTGTTTTTCGTTCTTGTCCATGGAACGGCCGTAAAAATCGGTCTTTATCACTCCAGGCTCAATAAGCTTTACTTTTATGCCAACCGCTTCAAGTTCGTAATGCACCGCTTCCGAAAAGCCCTCTACCGCGAATTTTGTTGAGTTATAAAGGCTGTAAAGAGGAAACCCAACCCTGCCGCCCATTGAGGAAACATTGATTATGATGCCTTTTTTTTGCCTGCGCATAACAGGAAGGACTTCTCGGGTGACCTCTATCAATCCGAACAGGTTGGTCTCAAATTGCTTGACCACCTGTTCTTTGGAAGAGCTTTCGAAGAGGCCTTCAAGAGCATAGCCGGCGTTGTTCACCAGTACATCTATGCCGCCAAACTTGTTGACCGTAGCTTGTACAGCTTCTTTTATGCTTTTAGGGTCGGTAACGTCAAGTGGAGGGGAAAAAGAAAAGTCGCCGGACGGTTTGCGCATGCTGGCCGCCACATTCCAGGCCCTGGCCTCGAATAACCTGGCAGTGGCGCATCCTATGCCGCTTGATGAGCCAGTTATCAAAATGCTTTTACTCATTCTACCCTGTTCACCTCGGTTTTCCAGGCCTCGATCAGCTCCAGCCCGGGTATTTGATCGGCAGTATATGATCTGCAAACCACTTCCGGCAACTGAAAGACCATGGGAAAGAATAACTTCTCAGAGGGCGGGGGAGATGGGACCAGATCGACATCTTTCTGGATGACATATCGGTAGGGGTCCAGGTTGCCGAAAAAGAAATCCTTGTAATCCTGTTGTTCTTTTTTGCTCATTTCCGGCAGATACTTATAAAGCTGGGCAACAGAAGTGTCCACAGGCAGCCAGCCGTAGTTGGGCAGATAGAATTCCGCCCAGAAGTGCGAGCCCGTTTCGCCTCCTATCATTTGAAAACCTCCAGTGGTCCTGGCCGGAATGCCCACCGACCGGCACAGGGCGGAAAAGTACATGCTCTGCGCCCCGCAGTCGCCGTAGCGTTTTTCGAAAACATACTTGGATTCCGGGTAGTCCAGTATTGGCAGGGCGGCATGGGGTACATGGCTGTAAGTGGTTTCGTCGACCACATGGTCATATATCTTTCTGGCCATCAAATAGGGATTGGTCTCATCACCGACTATTTTTCTGGCAGTGTCGGCCATGGGATCAGAAATAATGGTGTTGCCTGTTGAGGCAGTGTATTGTTTATAAAGGTCGCTGTTGGTGTCGTACTGGCCAACTTTTTCAGGGTCAATGGCAAAGCGCTGTTCGTAATGCGTAAAGGCGAATTCAATGCCTATTTCCAGGTCATCCTTTATCTTTTCAAGCGGGATATCAAGGTAGATAGTGCCCAAATCTCTGTCG
>JAHJBW010000138.1 GCA_018813405.1 Candidatus Margulisiibacteriota bacterium
TCTTCATAGCTATCCTGATGCTGATAAGTTTAATGCTTCCAGCCATGGCCGGACAGGCTGGCACTGACTTAGCTGTATTAAAAGCTGGTGTGGGCGCCAGGGCGCTGGGTATGGGAAGCGCTTTTACGGCTATAGCCAACAACGCTGACGCGCCGTACTGGAACCCGGCAGGGCTGGGAGAAGTACACAAGAACGAAATAACTACCATGCAGACCAAACTTTCCACCGACACCGACCATTACTATCTAAGCTATGTCGTGCCGTGGGGGAAGGGATCGGTGGGCATAAGCTGGATACAAATGGGGCTGGGAAGCATTTCGGAAACGTCTGACACTCTTGATGGATTCAACGAAGTACAGACGATAAGCATATTCAACTATTACTCCAACGCCTTCCTGTTCTCATACGGACTGCCGGTAAGCGACAAGATATCGCTGGGTCTTACCGCCAAGTACCTGATCTCGGACATGACCAACATCGCCGGCGGCCAGGCGACGGGATATTCATTCACGCCGGGTATTCTCCTTAAGCCGTCCGACAAGTTCACGATCGGCTTTAAGGTGGATGAACTGCTCAACGAATCCAGCTGGGGCACGGGGAACATTGAAAAGGCAATTCCCAAAGCCAGACTGGGCTTTGCCCTTACCGGCATAGCCAATAGCACTCTGGCGATAGATATCTCCCAGCAAATCAGCGCCAGGTATACGCCGGAGCTGTGCGCCGGCTATGAATGGTCACAGGAAGGTTTGGCCTTCAGATTGGGTTTTGCCGACTCGGCGCTTACCGCAGGAGCTGGCTTTACCGCATTGCTTCCCCAAACCAAAGGCGGCACGGCCTCAGTTGATTATGCCTATGTACAACAATCTTCGCTCTCGCGAGAGAATGTGCATAGGGTCTCATTAAGCGGGAAGTGGTAACCTCACCCCTAACCCCTCTCCTTTATAAGGAGAGGGGTAGAATAATCACTTATTATGAAAAGAGCGAAATTAAAAATAGTAAGATATCTACGAAAAAACGAGACTGCAGCAGAAATATTGCTGTGGCAAGAATTAAGGAACAAAAATCTGGGGATTAAATCCAGAAGACAATATCCGATAGAAAGATTTATCCTGGATTTTTATGCTCCACAGATCAAGCTGGGGATTGAAGTTGACGGCGGCATTCATTACAAAAGAAATATTCAATTATATGATATGGCCAGGCAAAAATATCTGGAAGAATTAGGAATCAAAATCCTCAGATTTAAGAATGAGGAAGTTGCTTTTGAAATTGATGGTGTAATCAATAAAATTAAAAAATGCGTGACTCCGTTTCCCTCTCCATGATATGGAGAGGGATTAAGGGAGAGGAAGTGGTAAAATAATAGGTGATGAGAACTTGTAAGGCCGTGAAGCTGGCCGGGATAGAAGTAGACAATGTTACCATGCCCGAAGCGATGGACATGCTTGAGCGGTTCATCTCTTCCGGCAAGCCGCACCTAATCGTAACCCCCAATCCCGAAATGATAGTTAAAGCCCAACGGGAGACTGAATTCAAGCAGATAATCTCTACCGCCGACCTGCGCCTGCCCGACGGTATCTCCATGGTCGTTGTCTCCCGAATACTGGGTGTCCCGCTGGCTGAACGCGTTTCCGGCATCGACTTTATGCTCCGTGCTATCAAACTCTCTGCCGAAAAAGGCTACAGGATATTTTTGCTGGGCAGTAAGCCCGGCGTGGCAGAAACTGCCGCTTCACGATTACGGAGCCAATTCCCCGGCCTAAAAATAGCCGGCACGCACCACGGATATTTTGACATTAAGCAGGACAGGGAAATCATCACCCTGATCAATAACGCGAAACCTGACATTCTTTTTGCCGGCCTGGGGCACGGAAGACAGGAGAAATGGCTTTCCGACAACCTTATGGGAATCAATGTTTCCGCGGCGGCTGGCATAGGAGGCAGTCTGGATGTGATCTCGGGCAATATAAAAAGAGCTCCCGTATGGGCTCAAAGGCTCTATATAGAGTGGCTTTACAGGCTGGTGACACAACCATGGCGCGCGCGTCGTCAGGTCGCCTTGCTCCAGTTTTTGTGGCTTGTATTTCGGCCGAATTTTACCTATAATAATGCAAAACGGGGGTAAAATGGCATGGCCGATACACTGTTAAAAATTGAGCTTCCTGACCAGAAATTCCTTAAAAGAGGCAAAGTAAGGGATATTTATGATCTTGGGGAAAACCTGCTGATAGTTGCTTCTGACCGTATATCTGCTTTTGATTATATAATGCAGAACGGTATCCCCGACAAAGGCAGAATATTGACCCAGATATCCGCTTTTTGGTTCAACTATACCAGGGACATAATAGCCAACCATATTATTTCTACCGATTCAGCCGACTTTCCCGGCACCCTGAAGAACAACCCTGTTGTCGACAAAAGATCAATGCTGGTCAAAAAATGCAAGGTCGTCCCTGTGGAATGCGTTGTGCGCGGCTATATTTCCGGGTCCGGCTGGAAAGAATACCAGCAGTCGCAAAGCATTTGCGGCATAAAACTGACAGCCGGACTAAAAGAATCTGACAAACTGCCTGAGCCCATCTTTACCCCCACCACCAAGGCCGAAGAAGGCCACGACCTGCCCATAACCTTTGACCAGGTAAAAGATCAGGTCGGCTCAAAATTGGCGGAAGAGATCAAAAACAAGAGCATAGAGGTGTATAAAAAGGCGGCCGAGTACGCCTCGACAAAGGGCATGATAATTGCTGATACCAAGTTTGAGTTTGGCCAGATGCCCGACGGCAGTGTCATTTTAATAGATGAAATATTGACCCCGGATTCTTCGCGCTTTTGGCCGGCAGACCAGTATAGGCCCGGCGGGTCACAGCCCAGCTATGACAAGCAGTTTGTCAGGGACTATCTTGAATCCATTAAATGGAACAAACAGCCGCCAGCACCAAAACTGCCGGACGATGTTGTCCAAAAGACCAGGGAAAAATACATGGAAGCGTACAAGAAACTTACAGGGAAAGATGTCCTCTAGTAGAAAAACAAAAGCCATACGGATAGGCAATGTCACGATAGGTGATAGCAATCCCGTAGCAGTGCAGTCAATGACCAAGACGTTTACCCACGATGTCGAGGCCACTGTAAAACAGATACACCGGCTGGAAAAGGCCGGCTGTCAGATAGTGCGCTGTGCCGTCAAAGAAAAAAGCGACGCGCTGGCCATTGCGAAGATCAAAGAACAAATAAACATCCCTCTGGTGGCCGATATCCATTTTGACTACCGGCTGGCGGTGCTGGCCGCCGAAGCCGGCGCCGACAAACTGCGCATTAACCCCGGCAATATCGGCCCGAAGGAAAAGATAAAAAAGGTGGTCATGGCCGCGAAGAAAATGCGTATACCGATACGGGTTGGGGTGAACTCGGGCTCACTGGAAAAAGACATAAAGGCCAAATACGGCCATTCCAGCGCTGAAGCCCTGGTACAAAGCGCTCTCAGAAATATCAAACTGGTAAAGGACATGGGCTTTGACGATATTGTCGTTTCGGTCAAGGCGACCGGCGTATTGACCACTATTGCCGCCTACACCATGCTCTCGCGTAAGGTGAATTATCCTTTGCACGTTGGTATTACCGAAGCGGGCATCCCATCGGTTGGGATAATAAGGTCGGCTGTGGGCATTGGCGCGCTTTTGTCGTCCGGCATTGGCGATACCATAAGGGTTTCGCTGACAGAAGATCCGGTCGAAGAGGTGCGTGTCGCGCGCGAGATATTGAAGTCGCTTGAGCTTGAAACGGGGGGAGTGGTCCTTATTTCCTGTCCCACCTGCGGCAGGTGCCAGATAGACATAAAGAAAATAGCCACGCAAATAGAAAAGAGGACGCGCCATATCAAAGAACCCGTAAAAATAGCCATTATGGGCTGTGAGGTCAATGGGCCCGGCGAGGCGGCGGACGCGGACGTGGGACTGGCAGGGGGCAGGGGAGTGGGGTTGATTTTTAAGAAGGGCGAGATAGTAAGACGGGTCACTGAACCCGAAATGATAGATGCTCTGCTTGATGAGATCAAGGAGGTATTAAAATGATCGAACGTTACACTTTGTCACCCCTGAAGGAAATATGGTCCGAAGAAAATAAATTCCGCAAATGGCTGGATGTAGAGCTTGCGGTTTGCGAGGCCTGGGCCAAATTGAAAAAGATACCGCCAAGATCGCTCAAGAACATTCAAACCAGGGCCCAATTCGATATAAAAAGAATAAATATCATAGAAAGCAAGGTCGACCATGACGTTATCGCTTTCCTGACCAGCGTGGCCGAGAAAGTTGGCCCGGATTCCAGGTTCATACATATGGGATGCACTTCCTCTGACATTGTTGACACGGCGCTGGCGCTTCTTTTAAGGGAGGCCATGGACGTAATAATTGCCGACGCGCAGGAATTTTCGCGCCTGTTAAAGAGAATGGCCATAAGGTACAAGGACACTCTTTGTATAGGAAGGACGCACGGCGTGCATGCTGAACCGACCACCTTTGGCCTGAAAATGGCGCTTTTCATGGCGGAAATGGAAAGGAACATAACCCGGCTGAAAGAGGCCCGCGAGACCATCTCGGTGGGCAAGATATCGGGTGCTGTGGGGACATATTCCAATATTGATCCTAAAGTTGAAGAACTGACCTGCCAGACGCTGAAGCTAAAACCGGCGCCAGTCTCAACACAGATAATACAGCGCGACCGGCACGCGGAATACCTGTGCGCCATGGCCATAACCGGCGGCACGCTTGAAAAGCTGGCCACCGAGATCCGCGCACTGCAAAGGACCGAGGTGGCGGAGGTAGAAGAGCCGTTCAAGAAAGGACAGAAGGGTTCGTCGGCCATGCCGCACAAGAAAAACCCCATTACCTGCGAATGGGTCTGCGGGCTGTCCAGATTGCTAAGAGGCAACGCGCAGGTAGCGCTGGAGAACATCAACCTGTGGCACGAAAGGGACATAAGCCATTCTTCGGCCGAGCGCGTCATACTGCCGGATAGCACCATAGTACTGCACTACATGATAAAGTGCATGCACCGCGTCATGAACGACCTGGTGGTATTCCCGCGGAACATGCTGATGAATATAGACAGGACCGGCGGTCTGATATTTTCACAGCGACTGCTTCTGATGCTGGTGGACAAGGGCCTGACGCGCGAGCAGGCGTACAGGATGGTGCAGGCCGATGCCATGAAGGCCAGGAACAGCGGGCGCAACCTTAAATTGCAGGTGCTCTCAGACCAGCTCATCAACAAGAAGCTTTCTCTCAAGGAGATTGAATCGGCCTTTGATATCCGCTATTATACAAGGAATATCAACAAGATATTTGAAAGGATGGACCTTTTTGATGGCAGAGCAAAAGCAAAACGAAAAAAGTAAAAAGACAACGACCAGGGTAAAGGTATACATAACTCCCAAAAAAGGGATACTTGACCCTCAGGGAAAGACCGTTCAAAACGCGCTTCATTCTTTAAAGTTTAAGAATGTCGAGAATTTGCGGATCGGCAAGTATATTGAATTGGAACTGGCAGGCAAGACCGGCGGAGCGGCGGAAGAAGAAATTGACGAAATGTGTGAAAAACTGCTGGCCAAACCGGTTATTGAAGATTATTTCTACGAGGTCGTCGATTGATGAAGTGCGGTATAGTCGTTTTCCCCGGGTCCAACTGCGACCATGACACATATCATGTCATTAAACACGTGTTTAAACAGCCGGTGGAGTATATATGGCATGCTGATCTCGCGTCTTTACAGCAATATGACCTGATCGTTCTGCCCGGCGGATTTTCTTACGGCGACGCGTTAAGGGCAGGGGCCATAGCCAGGTTCGCGCCAATCATGGATTCCGTAAAATTATTTTCCAGTAGGGGAGGCAAGGTGCTGGGAATATGCAACGGTTTTCAGGTGCTGACCGAGGCAGGCCTGCTCCCCGGAGCCCTGCACAGGAACAAGACCCTTAAATTCATCTGCAAACAGGTGCAATTAAAGGTTGAAAACAATAAAACTCCGTATACAAAGAAATACAAGAACGGCCAGATCGTTACTATTCCTATTGCTCACGCTGAGGGCAATTATATATGCGACAAAAAGACGCTGGCCGAGCTTAAGAAGAACAAACAGATCGTATTTACCTATCATAAAGACAATCCAAACGGCTCTACAGCCAATATAGCCGGCATTTGCAACGAAAAGCGCAATGTCCTGGGCATGATGCCGCATCCGGAGCGGGTTTCTGAAGCTGTTTTAGGCGGAACAGACGGACGGCTGGTCTTTGAATCGTTGTTCTCTAAAAAATGAACAAAACTTGTCTTGTTATATTAACCGGGCTCATCATATACGCCTCATCTTGCAATGCCATAAAGATAGAGAACCTTCCTTTAATGTCTGACGCGCACGTCGGGATGGTTTCAGGCATAGGATTGGGAATTGGCCTGGGGTTTGACGCGGGATTAAGGCTTGGTAATTTTCAAATAGGACCAGAGATAGAGCAACTAATAACCGATGTCGACTATTCCGCGTCTATAAACGCGACCCGATTTGGCGGCTTTATAAGCTATATGATCTCGGAGAGCTTTACGCTCAATTTCCACGCCGGCAGTTTTAATTTTCAGCCCAACAGGCAGATAATTTACACGGCAGACGGTAATAACTACATTCTGGCGGAAAATTTGGACTATAAGGGCAGTTATTCGGCCATATCGCTGGATTATCTGTATAAACCCTTTAATATGCTTATAACCCCCAAAATAGCCCTTAATTCGATAAATGAGCAGGGGACACTGCGGGAATTAGACCTTAACCTCGGCTGGCGTTTCTAATCATTAAAAAGCAGGCTTCTTACTAACCCTTCAAATACCTGTGTAGAAACATGTGGATAACTCAAGGGTGACGCATATTTTCCTATTATAAAGCCAAAAATCTGACATTCATCACCCACCATCAACTTGACATAAGATATATTATCCGACGTTGATAGTGCAGGCAAAATAATGGGCTTTTTAGGGGTAAATTTGAAAGATAAGTACGAAAAGAATTAACAATTCTCAATTTTCAATTATCAATTGAGGTATTATAATGAGATATAATATTCATCCTCTGATTCAAATGTGTTCGTTTGATGATATTGTTCCAAAAATGGAAATATCAGGCAATTTGTGTATGCGAAAAATGCGATATAAGCCGCGTTAGGATGAAAACATATGTAAAGATATCTATCTCAATTACTTTAATTGATAATATTTAATTATTAATTCTTAATTAATTCTAGAACCCGCCTTTGACTTTTACGCCAAGAGAATAATTTCTTTGCGGATTGAAGATGTCGTCGGCCTGCAGCATTAGATCGACATATCTGGAGAACAAAGTTGTTGTACTTGTTACCCTGAACTTGGGCACATTGGGTTTTGGATTGTTGATATCGTATATATCACCCGAAATTATCCAGTTGGGGGAGGCCACGTAATCGATACCGCCGCCCAGTGTAGTGTTGATCATCCCCAGGTGAAGGGCAGTGCCCTTGGTAACACCGCGTGAAAGCAGGACATCCAGCACCCCTACCCCCTGGGTCTGGCCAACTCCGCCCAGGCCAAAGCGCAAGTAGTCGGGATCTGAAAGGTAGATATCAAGGTTGCCTTTAATAGTGTTGCTTGATGAGCCGTAGAGCACATCGCCGCTGGTGCGCACTTTAAGCTGTTCTATGTTGCCAAAGAATTGGTTGGCGCTGGTCAATGTGGTGCTGGTCTGGTCGGCAATGTTGACCACGCTTTCCTGAAATTTTGGGTCGGTGGTTATCCTTTGTATTCCCGCGTTGGTTTCCCTGATCTCTTGCGTAAGCTTGTTAAGGTTTTCCGTCAACTGCTGGGTTGAAAGTACAATGGCCTTGAACGCGCCGGCGATCTGGGGGTTTTGGATCATTTCTTTGACGGACTCAAGTATGGCGTTAGCTTCTTCCAGGCTTTTCGCGCCCATGTCGATGAAATCAACCACGCCCGCGGCAGATTTGCCCGGGATCTTGTCGTTGTTCTTTAAATAAACCTCTTGCGTACCGGGCCTTATCTCCAGGAACTTTGTGCCCACAATGCCGTCGTATGACACCCGCATGGTAGAATCTACTGGTATCTTAATGTGTTTCTTTACGACCAGATAAACAAATATTTCTTTTGGGCTGGGATCTATCTTTACCACCTTGCCAATGTTCATGCCGCGGTAGCGGACCTCGGAGCCTGCGGTCAAACCTTCGACGTTCTGAAAAACCCCTACAACATGGTAGCCTTCCCGCATCAGAAAGAAGTCGCTCTTCCAGGTGACTATAATGACCAGGATGATCAAACTGACAACGGTAAAGATACCAACTCTGGCGGCTGTAGACAGGCTTTTCATTTAAGCTTCTCCCTTCTTGCCATTAGTCCAATCCTGCTGTAATAAATTTGTGAACGATCGGGTCACGGCTCTTTTTGGTCTGTTCAACATCACCGCACTCAATGAATTTACCTTTATCCAGCATTATAATACGATGTGCGGTGCGAAAGATAGTAGTTAATTGGTGGGTCACCACTATGGACGTAACACTGGCGCTTTTTGAGAGCTTGTTGATAAGGTCCTCGATGGTAGTGGACGTAATAGGGTCAAGCCCGGTAGTTGGTTCATCATAAAGGATGATCTGCGGCTCGGTCGCCAGCGCCCTGGCTATGGAGACCCGTTTTTGCATGCCGCCGGAAAGCTCGGACGGCATTAGCTCTTCCGAACCCTCCAGCTCAACAAATTGCAGTTTTTCCTTGACGATATCTTTGATCTTGGATTCGGGCAGTTCGTTTCTTTCGCGCAGGCCAAAGGCGACATTTTCAAACACGGTCATAGAATCAAAAAGCGCGGCGGACTGGAACACCATGCCTATTTTTTGACGGTAGCTGTTCAAGCCGTCCTCGTCTATTTTTTCAATATCGACATCGTCCACCTGGATGCTGCCTTCGGTGGGCGTTTCCAGCCTTAAGATAAGCCTGAGCAGGGTGCTTTTTCCACAACCGGACGGGCCAATGACGGCCAGGGTCTCTCCGGAGCTGATCTCAAGATCGACCGAAGAAAGTATTACCTTGTCCCCAAATTTTTTAGTTAGCTTTTTTAGCAGTATCATTTGAACATGGCCAGCGTTAAAAAGTAGTTGGCAATGAACAACGCAATGAGGGAAGTGACCACGGAACTGGTAGTGGCTTCCCCCACCCCTTTGGCTCCTCCTTTGGCGGTCATGCCTTTGTAGCAGGCTATAACGGCAAGCAGTGCCCCAAAGACAAAGCCTTTGGCAACGCCGCCGTAGATATCTTTAAGTGCCAGCATGTTTTGGGCAGATTCCATGTAGGCAACGCCGTTGACCTTGGCAACATATACGGCGACCAGGTAGCCGCCTAAAAAGCAAAACACATCGGCCAGCACTATAAGCAGTGGCATCATCAGGGTGCAGGCGATAAAACGCGGCAGTACCAGGTACTTGATGGGGTTGCTGCCCAGCGCGCTTATGGCATCGATCTGTTCTGTGACCTTCATGGTGCCAAGCTCGGCGGCAATAGAAGCCGCTACCCTGCCGGAAATGACTATCCCGGTAAGGGCCGGGCCCAATTCCCTGGCCACGGCAATGGCCATGACACCGCCTATATAGTCAGAGGCCCCGAACTGGACGAACTCGGTGGCTATCTGAATGGAAAAGACCATGCCCACGAACAGGGCCGAGGTCAGGCCGATCGGGAGGGATTCGACGCCGACTTTTAGCATTTGATAGACGACAAGACGAAAGTCGGTCTTTCCGCGAAAACCGTATTTGAGCGTGGACCATAAAAGCAGGACGACCTCTCCAATGCCGCCAAATAGGACCAGCACGAAATTGCCGACGTCTTCCAGCCTTTCTTCGCTTTGTTTTCTTATCATTTATAAGGCCTGATCTTTAAGATTATGCCTCAAACGAAACGCTTCAACGCTTCTGGAATAGTATCAATAATATCCCCGGCAATCAAGCCGTATTCTGAGACCTTTTTGGCGGCAAGGTCGCCCGCGAACCCGTGGAGAAAGACAGCCAGGCAAGCGGCTTTATAAACAGGCAGGCCCTGCCCTATCAGGCCGGCCAGCATGCCGCTGAGCACGTCGCCCGCTCCGGCGGTAGCCATGCCGGGATTGCCTGTTTTGTTAACGTAAGTCTGGCCGCCGGCGCCGGCCACTATGGTATTGCGGCCTTTTAGGACCACGGTTATCCTGTATTTTACGGCCAGGTCGCGGGCCAGCCGTTTGCGGTCTTTTTGCACGGCGTCGGCCGTCATTTCAAGCAGGCGGGACATTTCGCCCGGATGCGGCGTCAAAACAACATCGCACTTTTTGTGCTTAAGCACGCCAATGCCGGAAAGGGCCGCGGCGTTAAGGCCGTCGGCATCGATGACCAGCGGCGAGGTTTGCTGGAGCAGGCCTTTGATGATGGCAGGGATGCCGGGCTGGAGTGAAAGTCCGGGGCCTACAGCTATGACGTCACGGTCGATCTTTTGTATGTATCTAAGGGCCCTGGGGTCAAGGAAGCCGGTCTTTGTCTCGGGTAAGCCCAGGGTAATTGTTTCAAGACTCGCAATATCTACAAAGTTGCGCAGGCTTTCGGGAACGCCCACATAGACCAGTCCGGCGCCAACGCGCAGGGCGCTTTTACCGGCCATTACCGGTGCGCCCGTCATGCCGGGCGAGCCGCCAATGATAAGCACGCGGCCATAGGTCCCCTTGTGGGTGTCATGCTGTCTTTTGGGCAATAA
>JAHJBW010000139.1 GCA_018813405.1 Candidatus Margulisiibacteriota bacterium
CCGCTTTTTAACTTCTTCCCGACAGCGATACCCTTTACTAACTCTTTTTTTGCCTTTTCGCCGTTTTTTATGCCTCTTGAATTCTTGATCTCTTTTGCTATCTGGCCTATGGCGGGATCAGAACCTTTGTTAAGAAAGTCAAGAGCATGGTCCTTCCCGGCAGTTTTTATGTAAGGCGCTAACTGTTGCAGCAATCTGAAAAGCAGGTTCACGCCCTGTGTCATTTTTGGCCCGCCAGCGTTTTCCAGTGCGCTGCCCAGAGCGGTAAGGAAAAGTTCAGGAGAGACGCCTGCCTTTATTTGCTCGTCAAACTTACTAAGAGAGCTAGCAAGCGCAACCTTATTGATGGAGTCGAGGGTGCGCATACCGCTGGCATACAAAAGGCCTGCGACAGCGCCATCAATGCCATCTGCCCTGAAGCCTGCCAACAGGCCCATAACAGCTGACAGGTCTGCTGGTGACGCAGTTCCTATCAATCCGCAATCAACCAGGCTAATTTCTTTTCCAACCAGCAAATTACCAGGATGGAACTCGGGGTTTACCATGAAATTTCCATCATCCAATGGACGCAAGAATTGTGCCAGGGCCCCGTTCAATATCTTTTCAGCTGCGGCCAATTTTTCTTGGGCAGGCAATGAAGCAAAAGAACGCCCATCGGCAGTTTCCATAACGGCCCAGTCCCCATGGGACGAAAATATTTGAGGAATGCGAAGCTCTCCAACCGCCCCATCAAAATTACCATGATATCTTGCATGGTTATCAAAACCTGTTGTCCGCTCTTGCTCTGCCTGTCTCACTAATTCCATAAATTGCTGCGGGCTTACCGGGAAATAATGACCTTTGAGCTGTATCTTTCTGATGAACTCCGTGATGGCAGCTACAATTTCTTGGGCTGGCTCCTGCGAATGGACTTCCAAAAATGTTTCTGAACCGCCATCCTTCTTATATCCAGTAATGGCTGTCCTCTGTGTGCCAGAACCGCGCGTTTGATAGGAAGCAAATGAATGAAAATGGCCCTCATCTCTTCGGAATCCCAGGAATCGTAGGGCATCAAAAGTGTTGAAGACCTCTGTCTGATCAAGCGCAAGCCTGGTTGCTTCTTCCAGAACTGGGTCATCGCCTGAAACAAGTGAATGGATGGCTTGCATGAGCTTTCCTCCTGGCACGCCTAAAGGCCTCATGGCTTCGCGGGTTATCTGGGCAAGGTCCATTTTTTGCGCCATGCCTGCCATGATGCGGGACCAGCATTTGATCCTTGTTTCCATTGGAAGCTCGCCAAGCAGAGATTTGATCCCTTCCTTCACTGTGCTGCAGCGGGTCAAGGGCACCTTTTTTTCCTGGAGCAGCACTTCGATGACGGCAAGAAAAATAGCTTCAAATTTTTGAAAATCCGAGGGAACCCTGCCTATGCCGTTTTGTACCGAAAGAAGGTTTTCATAAAATGAGGCAGCTTCCTCCACGCCGACTGCCTGCATATAAGAAAAGAACAGCCTCGCGCCGTGATCTTTTTTGAAATCCGAAAGCAGGTCATCCAAAACTGACCCAGTCTCTGTCCGCCAGAACCTTTCGTTAAAATTTGGCCCGCCATCTATAAATGGCGGCGTATGCAAAGAATAAACAGGTTCACCTTTCATGAGGATTGTGCTGATCCGGTGGGCGTTTTCCGGCAAAAAAGGATGGTAATCCCTAAAGAGTTCCTTACGCATCTTCTCTTTTTTAAGCGCATCCTCTTTTCTTTCAAAGTCATAATCGGAATCAGCTTCCTTCCTGCTTAGAGCTTTCTTCCGAGCCCTTCCTGGCGGTTTTTCGTCTTTGAGGGTAAGCAAGGATGATTTTCCTTCCCTGACTAAAGAAAGCGAAAGGGTAAGCAAACAGAGCGTCATTTTGGCTGAGAGGTCTGGTTTTTGCGACGCTTCAATGAGGCCGCCCTTATAGTAGTCGGCAACATCCACCGCCGATTGCGCCCTGACTAAATGGTCGTATGTTAAGCTGTCAACGCCGAATTTGTCCGCCCAAATATTGGCGACCTTTTTATGTAATGCAGGAAATTCTTTGGTAATGGCAAGGCATTTTTCAAAAATTCCCTTTTCGCCCTGGCAGGCATTGAGCCATGCCATGGCCAGCTCGTGGGCTTTTACATATGATGCGACCGGACTCCAGAAAGAATCCAACAGTCTTTCGGCCCCAGCAAGTTCTGCTGGCTGGCATCTTTGGAGCAGTTCGTCTCGAAAGGGTGAAGGGCGGGGGATAGCACTGAGAACATCTTTAATTTGCAGGGAGCCTGCTGGCGGCAGATTTTTGGCCCGAAGGTGGTCGATCGCCTTTTGCCCTGCAGGATAAACCGACTCATCATGTTCAAAAAAACCAAAAGAATTGAGAAGTGTTAGGTTAGAGTTAAAACCTCCCAATGTATCCGGGGAAGGGATCTCGTCAAAAAAATAGTCATTCTTATTTACCTTTGCCTTCTTCGATCGTTGCAATATGTAGAGCAGGCTGTTTTTTTCGGAAGAAGGCTTCATCTTTCTTATGATAGCTATAACATTTTGATCAAAAAACGCGGCCCCGATAGTTTCCATTATTTTGCTCAAGGTTATCCTTCCAAACCGCTGGATCCTATCTTGAACATGCGTTGGCATAGATTTAAGCGGTCCCTCTTGGGAATTTGTTGTTTCATAAATACGGATCGCAATATCTCTTAGGTTGGACTTGAAATGCTCCTCCATCAGGTCGGAATACTCAAAAATATTTTCAAAAGCCAGACTTATTTCAGATAAGTCATAGGGCCGGCCTGAATATACTTGAAAAAAAAGACTGGAAAACGCATCACCCAAATAAACGGAATTTTCAGTCTCGTCAAAACCAGTAAGTTTGTCATAACTTTTTCTGATGAATTCCCTATCCTCATTCATGTGCTCGATCCAAAAACTAAAATCAACAGATTTGGCCCCAAAGCACATATGGGCGATCTTCCACATTTGATGATCATAAAGAAGAGAAGATGGCGCGGGCTCTTTGAACTTGGTGCGGCTATACTCGGTATCAACATAGTGGTCTCGATCCTTTACCAAATTTCGGGCTAGCAGCAAACGCGTGATCAGCCTGTCCCGTAAATGGGACGGCGGGAACAGAGAAATGACCCGCTCAAAAGCAAGCCCTTTCCTGTCAATATGCGCCCCCAAAGGAAATTCGTCAGGAAACGTCAGGAACCCCTTTCCGTCCTTTTCATAAAGGTGGGTCAAATAAGTATTTTGAATATCACAAGTTTCTTGTGCAAGGTCAAGCAAGGCAAAAATAATCTGCCTGTCAGAAAGGTCATATTTATTTTTAAGGCCGCCCAGAGCGTCTTTGTCCTTTGAAGCCGCGGCTTCTTCGAAAAGAACGCAGATAGCGGCCTGAAGATATTTTTGGGTCACAGGATCACCGGCTTCAGCTTGGGCCTTCAGCTTTCCAAAGGTAGCCGCGTCTTTGTAATTTTCGCGGGCGTAACCTTCTTGGATCATTTGCCTGAAGATTATTGTTTGAGGCAAATTATCAAGCCTAAGATTTTGGCTGATCCAATCAAGATTTAAATTAGAAAGATCTGCCTCTCTAAGCCACTGGGGCAGGTCGTCATCCAAAAAATCAGGCCCTATATCCAAACGACTGCTGGCTTCCCATGTTTCCTTCTCTGAAATCCCATTGGGGAAAAGGACAGGGGACTGATTTGCGGCATTTTTCCAGGAAAACACCCTCTTCTTTGCAGCCTCGGCCATTCTCACAATGCGATCCAATGTTTCGGGATGGGTACTGCCAGGGTTGTAAACTTTTTGTTCACTTGGAGAATATTTTACAGACGATCTGCTTATCAAAGAACCCAGGATTTCTTCCACTTTGATATGATAAGAATGCGCCTCGTTTACTGAATATCCTGCGGCATCCAGCAAGATCAGGGCGAGCTCATCCGCATCGTATTCTTCCCATTGTCTCTCAACTCCTAAGGTTTTTTGATGGAACTCCCTGAAAAGCGGGTTTTTAAACTGCTTAGGCAGGCGAGTCTCTTGAGAGTATTTAAGGTAGTGCCCAATTTCATGGGCCAATACCGCGGCCAATTCTCCTTCGGTCAAGCCAGGCAGTTTTAATGTGCCGAAGTGAAGGTATATGTCTCCGCTAGATTTTAATATTTTGGCGTTCGGAAAGGAATCATCAATAATATACAAGCGTATCTGGTCTGACGGCATACCTGCAGCGGCAGTTAATTTGCTTAAGATATTGTGGCATCTAGCATAATGCGGGTGGTTAAGCGCAAGCCATCTGTTTTTGTTCCTGTAATATGCCGCAGCCCTCACATCTGTCTGTGACCGGGGTCGGCCTCCAGAGTACACATGATAACCGAGCTTTAAAAAATCGACAGGGCGAGCATTCATTGTTCCCATACTCATATATCGTTATATCTTTGGAAGAATTTCACCCTCTGCAAAAAAAAGATGTTATAATTAATAAATAGATATAAGGAGATGATCAAATGAGAAGTGATAATCTAAAGAAGAAAGCCCCGATCCGCGCGCTTTTGCATGCGACGGGAGTCTCGAAAGGCCAGATGGAGAAGCCCTTTATTGGAATAGCCACAAGCTTTGGTGATATCGTACCGGGGCATGTCGATCTGCGGGCGCTTGAACGGGCAGTGGAGAAAGGGATCTGCGCTGGCGGCGGCACACCCTTTATGTTCGGGCTCCCCGCGATCTGTGACGGCATTGCCATGGGCCACAAAGGAATGTATTATTCTCTGCCCTCCAGAGAGCTCATTGCCGATGTCGTTGAATCAATGGTCGAGGCCCATCAGCTTGACGGAGTGGTGCTTCTTACCGCCTGCGACAAGATAACTCCCGGTATGTTGATGGCTACGGCTCGCCTGAATGTTCCTTCAATAGTAGTGACCGCCGGGCCAATGCTGGCCGGCAACTATCAAAACCGCAAGCTTGACCTGGTCCACGACACCTTCGAGGCTGAAGCGGCTTTCAAACAGGGCAAGATCAATAAGACCGACTTTGACAATCTTATTATGCGCGCCTGTCCCGGCTGCGGGTCATGTGCCGGGCTTTTTACCGCCAATACCATGGCCTGCGCCACCGAGGCCCTGGGCATGTCCCTGCCGTATTGCGGCACTTCATTGGCCGTTTCTTCCCAAAAGAAGATGATCGCTTACGAAAGCGGAGAAAAGATCGTCGAACTGGTAAAGAAAGATGTCCTGCCGCGCAAGATAATGAACCGCAATGCTTTTATGAACGCCATCCGCATGGATATGGCGCTGGGCGGCTCTACCAACGCGGTCCTGCACCTTACCGCAATAGCTCATGAAGCTGGCATCAATCTGCCGCTGGAATTGTTTGACAAGATCAGCAAGGAAACACCGCATATCACCAGCATCAGGCCGGGCGGCGACTTTTTTATGGAAGATTTTGACAGGGCAGGCGGTGTGCCGGGCGCGCTATCTGTTCTTATCAAGCAAATAATCGACAACCCTACTGTTTCGGGCCTGTCTATCAAGCAGATTGCCAAAGACGGTCAGGTATACGACGAAGAAGTGATCAGGCCGCTCAGCAATCCTTTCCACAAGGAAGGCGGGCTGGCCGTGCTAAAGGGCAATATTGCCCCAGAAGGTGCGGTGGTAAAACAAACTGCCGTAACGCCTAACATGATGATCTTTACCGGCAAAGCCAAAGTGTTCGATTCCGAGGACGAAGCGGAAAAAGCCATTTCCGGCGGCAAGATAAGGCCGGGCGATGTTGTTGTTATCCGATATGAAGGACCCAAAGGTGGGCCGGGTATGCGCGAAATGCTTTATCCCACTTCCGCCATTGCTGGCATGGGGCTTTCGGAATCGGTCGCGCTGATCACCGATGGCAGGTTCTCGGGCGGCACGCGTGGACCGTGCATTGGCCATGTGTCTCCGGAAGCGGCTGAAAAGGGCCCCATTGCGGCCATACGCAACGGGGATGAAATAGAGATCGATATCCCTCAAAGAAAGATCAACGTCAAGCTGTCAGCCGCCGAGATCAAGTCGCGGCTGAAGCAATGGGCACCCAGGCCGCCAAAGTTCAAGACAGGGTGGCTGTCGCGTTATCAAAAGCATGTTACTTCAGCCAGTACCGGAGCGGTCCTTAAGGGTGATTGATGTTTGGATTATTTCAGTATATTACTAACATACTACAGCACTCATTTTTCAATCTGCTCTTTGTAATGGTTGTCCTCTGGAGTGTTGGGATACTTCTGGAACGCCTCAAATTCCCTCTAATAATTGGCGAGCTTACAGCAGGGATCATTCTTGGCCCCGCAGTCTTGAACCTGGTGACACCTTCTCCCGTTTTTGATGTCCTGGCTCAGCTGGGGATGTTTTTTCTTATGTTCTATGCCGGACTTGAGAGCAATCCGAGGGACCTGAAGAAAACGGCAATTATTTCAATGAACATTGGTTTTTGGGGAACTCTATTCCCTTTTCTTATGGGAGTCGGGGTTGTATTCTTTTTCGGGGGAAATATTTATCAAGCGCTCCTTATTGGGACCGCGATTTCCGGGACCTCACTCGTTACCAAAACAAGGATACTGACAGATCTTGATATTTTAAAAACAAAAATGGGAATAATCATGATGGGGGCGGGGATCGTGGATAACGTTTTTTCATTTATACTTCTTTCGGTTATTATCAAAAGCTTTGCCAATGGGGGGTTCCGTTTCTCTTCGGTGTTACTGACGGTTGTAGAGGTTGGGATATTTTTTATCGTAACAATTTTTGTGGGATTGATCCTGTTCCCGAAGCTGGGCCCTTTCTTGAGCCACCGCAGGGGGAAGGGGTTTACCTTTGCCCTCATCATGGGACTTTTATTCGCGCTCTTTGCGGAATCTATTAAACTTCCTTTTATCCTTGGCGCATATTTTGCCGGGCTTTTTGTCAGGGAAGAGATCATGAGCAAGGAGCTTTTCCAGAAGATGGATGATCGTTTTCTGGCCATTTCTCATGGATTTCTGGGCCCAATATTTATCATGACGGTCGCCTTTAAGGTTACTTTTGATGTCTTTGTAACGCATGGTTGGTTTGTCCTGGGGATATTTCTTGCGGCTCTTATAGGAAAGATAGTTGGTGTTCTGATTGGTGGGACTTTGTCGCGCCTGCCGCTGAAGGAGTCTTTTTGCATGGGTGTCGGGATGAA